>CABQNA010000068.1 GCA_902465425.1 uncultured Collinsella sp. | reverse complement strand
GAGCGTGGGCGCCGACAGCGCCGACTTTGCCATTGTCGAACGCCTGCAGGCGGGCGACGTAGTCGTGACGCAGGACATTGGCTTGGCGAGCATGGCGCTCGGGCGCGATGCCGCCGCCATCGGCGTGCGCGGGCGCGTCTACGACAAAGCGACCATCGACATGCAGTTGTTTATTCGCCACGAGGAAAAGAAGGTACGCCGCGCCGGGGGACGCACTCGCGGACCGGCGGCATTTACCAGCGAAGACCGGGCCCGCTTTAAACGCAACCTCACCGAGCTGCTGCGCTAACCAAGGTAGATTTTCGGGACATGCCCGGAAATCTACCTTTTTGTTTTGAGCGGTGTGAGCGCTCGGAATCCATGGCTCAACAAAAAAAACGGGCTTCAAAATGCCATGCGTCGCCGCATTGCGCAGGCGCCGAGCATGGCTATTTGAAGCCCATTTTTTAGGCCTACTTAGAGGCCGAAGGCGGATAGGATAAGGCCCCAGCCGGCGCCGATGACGTACATCATGACCAGGAACACGGCGTTTTCACGAGCGCTGCGGTTGGTGCGGAACAGGACAAGATAGCCCACGCCGGCGGAAATGAGCGTGCCGGCGAGCATCGGCGCCAGCTGTAGCGCGCCCTCCAGGTACAGCTGCGTAATGACCACGCTGGCCGAGCAGTTGGGGATCAGGCCGACGAGTGCCGAGCCCAAGACGGCGAGCGTCTCGTTGCCACGCAGGAACTGCTCGATCGCGGACTCTCCGAAGGTCTCGAGCACGGCAACTAGAATCAGCGTCACCAGGAAAATAAAAACCGAAACCTGCACGGTGTGCGAGATCGCGCTGCGGATAATCGACAGGACGGGCGCACCTTCGTGGGAGTGACCGTGGTCGTGCCCATGGCCGTGGTGGTGCTCATGCTCGCCTGCGTGACCGTGGTCATGGCTGTGTCCGTGGTCGCGCTCGTGTTCATCTTCATCATCATCGCAACCGCAATGGTCGCGCTCGCACAACTCGTGGATGTGGTCGGCGCTCACGCCCGCCTCGGCCACTTCATCAATGATGTCGCCCCCGGTATGGTCGTCGTGCGCGCAGTTCACATGAGCCGGATTGGCAGCGGTCCCCAGCACGGTACGGCGAATCGCCGCATGCGCGCGGGCATTACGACGAAGGCCGCGGATAGCCGCGTCCACGATAAAGCCCGTGACCAGCGCGATCAGTGCCTTCGAAGCCAAAAGCATCGCCATGGTCTGCACGGGCACCTGCTCGGCGAGCAACAGCGGCAGCATCTCATCGGAGGTCGAGAGGAACACGGCGACCAGCGTGCCCAGCGTCACGACACGGCCGGCGTACAGCGTTGCTGCCATGGCCGAAAATCCGCACTGCGGCACAATGCCCAGCAGCGAGCCAGCCACGGGACCCGCAGCGCCGGCGCGCTTGATAGCGCCGTTGACGCGGTCGCCCGCAACGTGCTCAAGTGTCTCGAGAGCAAGATACGTCACCAACAAAAACGGCGCCAGCGAGAGCGTGTCCTTGCCGTCGTCGAGCAGAATATCAATCAGCAAATCCATGACGGATGGAACCTTTCATGTCTTTCGGCAGCATTGTAAAAGTCCTAGCGGTCAACTAGGGTATTGTAGTTGTCCTAGGCGCGATGCCAATAGTTGCCCATGGTAAACTATCATCTCGCCACATCTCAATGAACCCGAGCCGCGCGGTGCGGCCCGTCCAAGGAGCAGTTATATGAACGTTTCACAAGCACTCGAATACGAGCGCCAGCCGTTTATTCCCATGTTTATCTATGGCGATCACGGCGCCATGGAGTCCGAGCGCCAGAAGGGCGAAGAGGCCCTTAAGGTGCTCGAAACCGAGTACTTTACCGCCGAGGGCGACCCCAGCTTCGACTTTGCCACCGTGCGCGACCTGGCTGACCGCAACCGCGACCTGTGCGACCAGATTGGCGAGGCACGCCTGCGCAACGTGACGCCCGTGGCGCTTTCGCGCGGCTTGTCCGATGCCGACACCTGCGCCGCCATCGGCAAGATGCAAAAGCGCACCGCCGCGTCCGTTATGCGCGAAATCCGCGGCGACCGCGACGCGCTCGGCGTGGCCTACGCCCGCAAGCCCATCCAGGGCACCGTGCTCGGTATCGACATCGAGACCACCGGCCGTGCACCCGAGCGCGGTTATATCATCAACGTCGGCTGGGAGATCATGGAGCTCACCAGCGACGCCGTCCCGCACGACGCCGAGGCACACTACTGCGGTCTGCCCGACATCTACCGCGGCGAGGATGTACCGCTGTCGAATATCCACCACATCACCTGGGACGACATCGACGGCAAAACGCCCTTCCGCGAGAACAAAGAGCTGCAAAAGCAGCTGCTCAAGCTCATGAAGAAGTACCCGTACATGGCACACAACGCCGCGTTTGAGGACAGCTGGTTCAAGATCCACCTGGACGGCTACGCCGAGGCACGCCGCGCCGGCAAGATCATCGTCATCGACTCGCGCCAGATCTGCCGCAGCCTGGATGCCGACGTCCGCTCGCTCCCCCGCGAGTCCGCCCCCGCCGCGCTCGAGAACTGGGCGCGCCGCCGCGGAACCCTCGCCGCCGACGCCAACGAGCAGCATCTGGGTCTGGACGACACCGACCTCATGCTCCGCACCGTCCAAGCCGAGTTCAACCTCAAGAGCCTATTTGCCAAGTAGAAACGCCTGCGACAAACTCCGGCGTAGATCACGAGCGGCCTCGCAGCGGGAAACCCCGCAGCGGGGCCGCCCTACGTTCCATAGATAGATCTGCCATCACAAATTCTGAACCCTCATTTTGAACGATTTCGGCCAATTCCCGACACGTAATTCGTTGTCGGATGGTGATGCATCACTATCAAATGTGCGGCAATTGAGTATTTATATGCTAGGGCTAAGCTGCGAAAACTTTTATTTAGGGCCTACCAACCCATAATTGCGTCAAGCTTTTTGACAGCATTTGGTTAGACCTCTAAAACGACTTTTCCACTCAGCGCCATCAACACGGCATTAGCTGACACGATATATACCATGAGTATCGTATTGTCACATACCACGGCAAAAGCGGTCTACCAGGCCGCGCATTCGGTGTCTGCGAAAGGTATCGAGTCCTGTAACCCTGCCGAGATTTACGGATCATATCCCACCGGAACGCTTCTTGACGCAGCCGCAGAATGGCTCACCAAACATGATGTTTCCCTCGGCGCAAATGATTCCCTCGAGGTGATGGTGTTTGATCGCAGGAATGCGCGCTATGCAATGAACTGTCAATGCCACGTTTCTTCAAAACGATTCTCGAACTCACGCTTTATAGAGCTCAAAGATGGCATCTTCGTTGTTGGCGTTGAGCTTTGCGCACTTCAGGCCGCCACCTATCTTTCTTTTCGCGAACTAGTGGAGTACTACTTTGAACTGTGCGGCGCTTATTTCCTTGGAAACGGTTCTTCTACCTCTTATACCGAGCGTTTCCCACTTACCTCGACCGAGAGGCTAAAGCAGTTCTTTAATTCCATTACCAGATGCGACGGTCTGGCCCTTGCCCGAAAGGCGATCCAATGTGTGCGCGACGGATGCCGGTCTCCTATGGAAACGGCCTTTGTCATGATGCTAACGCTGCCCAAAAGCGAAGGAGGGCTTGGTATTAAGGGAGTTGAGACCGATTACGAGGTGCAGGTCACCGCTGCCGCGAAGAATCTCACGAGACGCAAAAAGTTCTTTATGGATGCGTATCTAAAGAAATCTCGCACAGACATTGAATACAACGGTTTTTATCATGACGCGGAAGAAGACCGCGCCATCGATGAGGAACGCAAGAATGCGCTTGCGTCCATGGGATACGGAATCATCACCGTCAGTCGTTATTCCTTTATGCATGCCAGCGCTTTCGTTAGGGTCATGGAGGCGATCCAACGAAAAGAGGGCATGCGCCCCTCGCGTCTGCCAAAAGACTTTCAAATCATGCAAGAAGACCTGAGACAGTTTGTACTCAGAAGGTTTATTGAGGAGAAGAAACGAATCCAGGAGGAGCTTCGCCAGGATTCCGAAGAGCGCCAACGAATCGACCTCGAAAAAGCAATGCTCGAAGGCATCACATTGGACGATCCGACGATTAACGAGGCTCCGGCAATCGATGACATGCAGACTGCCGAACCCGACAGCCCATCACTCAACCAAACAAGCAGCTTCGCGCCCGAGGGCAGGATCTTCGGGGCCGGAAGCTAGACCGGCTAACAAGGTGGGCACCTTAGCGACGTGCAAAATTGCGAGTATTCAGCAGAGCCGGGTGTCTATCACCCTCGAGTGGATCCAAATGTGAAGCGAAATCACTCTTGCGTGAGAGCGTTAGGCAACATTTGAGGAAGAACTCATCGGATTAACACCCTAAGACAACTCTTGAACTGCATTATATGGCCTGCAATAAATTAACGGACCCCCTATCGTTGCAGAATACTCCAATTTTTGCACGGCTCAGGGGCACCCACCCCGGCATCGGCTATCAAAACCGCTCACTCCGGGATCTCGTCCACTATTTCCCATCATTTTGTGCAACGAATTACCTGAACGTCATTGACATATGAACATACACTCATATAATCGGAAGCAAGTTATATGAGCGCATGTTCATATGAAAGGATATTGCAATGAGCATCCGCGTTGATGAAACGAAACCCGACATCGAGGCCACCGAACCCGCGATTCCCACCACCTGCTCGCCCGAGGACCTTCCCGACGAGGAGCTTCTCTACGACCTCGCCGACCTGTTCAAGGTCTTCAGCGACACCACGCGCATCAAGATCCTCTATGCCCTCATGGGCCGCGAGCTCTGCGTGGCAGACATCGCCGAAGCGACCGAAACCTCGCAGTCCGCGGTGTCGCACCAGCTGCGCACACTCAAGCAGTCGCACCTGGTTAAATTCCGCCGCGACGGCCGCAACATCCTCTACTCGCTTGCCGACGATCACGTCTACACCATGCTCAACCAGGGCATGAGCCACATCTGCGAATAGCGACCAACCACGGTACCAGCGCGGCCTGCACCCAAGCCGCAAATACGGGGAAAGGAATCCACCATGAAAAAGCAGTTTAAACTCGACGAGATCGACTGCGCCAACTGCGCGCGTGAGCTTCAGGACGAGCTGGCCAAGCTCGATGGCGTCAAGTCCGTTTCGGTCAACTTTATGACCCAGAAGTTGACGCTCGAGGCCGATGACGCCGAGTTCGACGAGGTCCTCGACCGCGTTGTGGAGTTCACCGCCGACGCCGAGCCGGACTGCGAGATCATTCTCTAGCCCAGGTTTACGCCAACCCGCAAGGCCGCGCTTGCCGCGGCCTTTGCTCGCGAAATTATATGAGCGAGTGTTCATACATTCAAATGGGAGGATACGAGTCATGGCCACCGCCGACCCCAAGAAGAAAAAGAAGAAGCGCAAGAAAAAAGAGTCACTCGAGCATAAGCGCAACCGCATCCTGGTAGCGCTGGGCATTTTTGCCGTGGTGTACGCCCTCGATGAGCTCGGCACCCTCACTGCCACATTCGGCACCCCGGGCGACATCTACGCCAGCTTCGCACTGTTCCTCGTGCCGTTTTTGATTGCCGGCTACGACGTGCTCCAAAAGGCATACAACAACATCCGCCGCGGCAAGGCGTTCGACGAGAGCTTCCTCATGGCCGTCGCGACCATCGGCGCGTTTGCCATGGTGCTCTTCCCCGACACCGATCCGCACATGGCCGAAGGCGCCGCCGTCATGCTGTTCTACCAGGTCGGCGAGCTGTTCCAGGCATACGCCGTGGGCAAGAGCCGTAAATCGATCAGCGCCATGATGGACATCGCACCCGACTACGCCAACGTCGAGCAACCCGACGGCACACTCGAACAGGTCTTCCCCGATGACATCGCGGTCGGCACCGTGATCGTGGTCAAGCCGGGCGAGCGCGTGCCTATCGACGGCGTCATCGTCGAGGGCGAAACCCAGCTCGACACCGCCGCGCTCACGGGCGAATCAGTCCCCCGCCCCGCCAAGTCCGGCGACGACATCATCAGCGGCTGCATCAACATGACGGGCCTCATCCACGTACGCACCACCAAGCCCTTTGGCGAGTCCACCGTCGCACGCGTCCTGGAGCTCGTGGAAAATGCCAGCGAAAAGAAGGCGCGCACTGAGAACTTCATCACGCGCTTTGCTCGCGTCTACACCCCCGCCGTCACCGGCGCGGCCGCGGTGCTCGCGCTCGGCGGCGGCCTGGTCACCGGCGCCTGGTCTGACTGGATCCTGCGAGGCCTGACCTTCCTGGTCGTCAGCTGCCCGTGCGCGCTCGTGATCAGCGTGCCGCTGAGCTTCTTTGGCGGCATCGGCGGCGCGTCCAAGCTGGGCGTCCTCATCAAGGGCTCCAACTACCTCGAGACGCTCGCCGATGTGGACACCGTCGTCTTCGACAAGACCGGCACGCTCACCAACGGCACGTTCTCGGTCGTGGCAGTACACCCTGAAGCCGGCTATACCGAGCAATCGCTGCTTGAGGTCGCAGCCCTCGCTGAGTCATTCTCCGATCATCCCATCGCGCAGTCGGTGCGCGCCGCCTTCCAGGGCGAATTCGACCCCAAGCGCGTAAGCGACTCCACCAACGACGCGGGCCATGGCGTGACGGCGAACATCGACGGCAGGCACGTCGTCGTCGGCAACGCTAAGATGCTCGCAGCGACCGGCGTCGAAGCGCCCAATTGCGAGGTCGTCGGTACGATCCTTCACGTGCTGGTTGATGGCATCTATGCCGGCCACATTGTAATTGCCGACACCGTCAAGGCCGATGCCGAGCAGACGATCAGCGACCTGCACGCCGCCGGCGTCAAGCGCACCGTCATGCTCACGGGCGACCGCGAGGAAGTGACTGCTGCGGTGGCCAAGCAGCTCTGCCTCGACGAGTTCCACGCGCAGCTGCTGCCGGGCGACAAGGTCGAGCGTGTTGAAGCGCTGCTCGCGGCCGAATGCGGCAAGGGCAAGCTCGCCTTTGTCGGTGACGGCATCAACGACGCACCCGTGCTCACGCGCGCCGATGTGGGCATTGCCATGGGCGCTATGGGTTCCGACGCCGCAATTGAGGCCGCCGACGTGGTGCTGATGGACGACAAGCCTTCCAACATTTCCCGCGCGATCCGCGTGGCGCGCAAGACCATGACGATTGTTTGGCAGAACATCATTTTTGCACTGGGTATTAAGCTGCTGATCCTTGTGCTGGCAGCACTGGGCATCGCCAATATGTGGCTTGCCGTCTT
>CABQNA010000067.1 GCA_902465425.1 uncultured Collinsella sp. | reverse complement strand
CGCCTCGCCCGTAATGTCGGCGTAGGTGCGCGGCGCAGGCTCGCTCGGATGGCCCGGGCAGAGCTTGCGCCCAGTCGCCATGTCAAACGGGCCAACGTGGTGCCAGCGCTCGGGGTCGCTCTGGGCCGGTTCAAAGCCCTTGCCCTTGGCGGTGGAGACGTGCAGTACGATGGGATGATCGATATTGCGCAGTTCCTGCAGCGCGTCGACGAGGGCCAACACATCGTTACCGGCGTCCAGATAGCGGTAGTCGAGCCCCATCGCGCGGAAAACGTTGCGCTCGCAGGTGCCGTTGCTGGCGCGCAGCTCGGCCAGATTGCGATAGAGGCCACCGTGGTTCTCGGCGATGGACTGGTCGTTGTCGTTGACGATGATGATCAGGTTGCTGTCGAGCTCGGCGGCGTTGTTAAAGCCCTCAAACGCCAGGCCGCCCGAAAGCGAGCCGTCGCCAATGATGGTGATGACGTTGTACGTATCGCCCGCCAGGTCGCGCGCGTGGGCAAGGCCGCAGCCTAGGCTCACCGATGTGGAGGTGTGGCCCATGGCAAACAGGTCGTGCTCGGACTCGCCGGGATTGGCAAAGCCAGAAGCCTCACCATAACGCTCCGGATCGATATAGGTGTACGCGCGCCCCGTCAGCGCCTTGTGGGCGTAGGTCTGGTGCGAAACGTCAAAGACAATCTTGTCGATGGGGGAGTTAAACACGCGATGAAGCGCAACCGTAAGCTCAACGACGCCCAGGTTGGGGGCAACGTGCCCGCCGACGGCGGCGGAGCTTTCGAGGATTGCCTGACGGATCTCGCCGCAGAGCAGCGGAAGCTCGGCGCGGTCGAGAGCCTTGACGTCCTCGGGCGTTGTCGTTTGCGTAAGCAGCATCGTTGTGGGTTACTCCATGCGAATCGAGCGCCGGTGCTCCCTCGGCCGGCACAATTGCACAAAACAGTCTCGCACATTTTGGCGTTTGATATGTGACGGCGGCGCGGTAATTCGCCAACTGGCGGGGCAAAACGTTTTGTCCGATGCCATACTGATGTGTTCCATGATGTTTTTATCGATTGTGCACAGGCCGTGGCTTGTCGCCGTGAGTCGCTGGAAGGAGGCAGCATGTCCGATGTCGTTCGTGCCGAGAAAATCGCGCACGAGGTCGACGATGCCGCCCGCCAGCTCGCCCAGGCGGGCCGCTTGGACCTGACGCACGAGTTTATCCAGCATGGTGACGTGACGGTGTATACGCATGTGACCTCAGTGGCGCGGGCAAGTCTGTCCTTTGCCGAGCGCCTGGGCCGCGTCGGTATCTCCGTCGACCGCGGCTCGCTGCTGCGCGGGGCCCTGCTGCACGATTACTTTCTCTATGACTGGCACGATCCTGACCCAAGCCATCGGCTGCACGGCTTTCGCCACCCATTTTTTGCCCTGGCGCGTGCGGAGGAAGATTTTGATCTGACGTCTCGTGAGCGGAATATTATCGTGCGCCATATGTTTCCGTTGGTGCCGGTGCCGCCGACGTGTCGTGAGGCATGGATTGTATGCCTGGCGGATAAATGGTGCGCTCTGCGCGAGACAGTCTCCGGTCGTCTGCGGCGCAAAGGCGGCGCGAACGATTCGAACGAGGACTCGAGTGACGGCTCGAGCAAAGATTCGAGCGAAAAGAGGAGAGGGTAGACGGTGGGGACCGCGATTGATATGGCGTTTGGCGGCGCGACGCTTGCCGCCTGCCCACTCTCGGCACTGGTGCTCTCGTTTGCCTTTTACGGGTTTTGCGGCTGGGCATGGGAGTCGACAGTATGCGCCATGCTCAATCACGGACGATTTGCCAACAGCGGCTTTTTGCTGGGGCCGTGCTGCCCAATCTATGGCGCGGGCGGCATTGCCTGCTGGCTGCTGTTGCGCGGGATTCCGGATGCCTCGAGCCAGTTTGTCGCTGCAGCACTCGTATGCAGCGTGATTGAGTACAGCGTAGGCGTGCTGTTGGAAAAAACAACGGGCGCTCGCTTTTGGGACTATTCGCACCTGCCGTTTAACCTGCACGGACGCATCTGCCTGTACTGGGCATGCGCGTTTGGCCTGGGTGCGTTGTGCATTTGCCGTTTAGTGGAGCCGGCATTGCTGGGGCTGCTTGGCCATCTGCCGGTGCTGATTGTGCGGCTGTTCGCCTTTATCGTCGCGGTCGCGATGATGGTCGACGCGGTGTGCTCTTTGGCCAGCTGGCGCCGCCTGTCCGATCAGCTGGAGCGCGTTCGGGCCGACCTTGCCGACCGCATCAACGAATCGCTTGCCGATGCGTCCGACTCTATGCTCGAACGTATTCCCGATTCGGCAATCGACTCGGTGGCACAGACGCATATCCGCAGCCGTGCCGTTAACGCGTGGCTGGCCGAGCTGGGCGACGCGACGCTCGATGCCCTTCGTGAGAAGGCTTCGATGCCGACATTCATCTCGGATGGTGCTCGCGGCCTGGCGCTTGCCGCCCGCCGCGTGGCCGATGCCGCGCCGAGCATGCCGCGTCCGTCGCTCGGTCGTCGCCTTGCCGGCAAGCGCATGAGCCGTCCGGTGCCGAGCGTGTCACTCAGTCGCCGCGACCTACGCTTCTTTAACGCCTTCCCGCGCCTGCGCATCAATCGCTACGAAGGTGTCATTCGAGCAACTAATCTCCGCGACCGCGCCCACGAGCTGTTTCGGCGCTAGCCGGAACGGGCGCGCTCACGGCTCCCTTGCTCGCGTATTTCCCGTCCGTTTCGCGTCCGTTGCCGTGCCGTTTCCAAGATTGCGGCACCGTTTCCATTCGACAACGCAGCGTTTAACAACGCCGTATCTGGTCTACACCAGTTGCCCCTCGGCCGCATTATGGGCGCCGACAACGTCCACGCGACCAAGGGAGAGCGAATGTACGATACGGGATCGACAACGTTTATGCTCATCTGCACCATGCTCGTGTTTTTAATGACACCGGGTCTGGCGTTTTTCTATGGCGGCCTGTCCAGGCGCAAAAATGTCATCAACACCATGCTCATGTGCTTTGGCGCCATTGGCCTGGTTGGTGTGCTGTGGATTGTTGCTGGCTGGTCGCTGGCTTACGGCGGCGACGGTTCCAGCCCGTTTATTGGAGGCCTTGACCAGCTGCTGTGCCTGCCGGTGCTCGGTCAGGTGCTGCAAGCGGCCGAGGGCAATGCCGCGGACGGTGCCGTCTACCCTCAGATCATCAACATCGCCTTTCAGATGGCATTTGCCATAATCACTGCTGCTATCGTCACGGGCAGCCTGGCCGGCCGCGTTAAGTTTGGTGCCATGACGGCCTTCCTGGGCATTTGGCTGCTTGTGGTCTATGCGCCGCTCGCCCACATGGTCTGGGGCGGCGAGGGCTCCTTTATCGGTGACATTATCGGCGCGCTCGACTTTGCCGGCGGCGACGTGGTGCACATTTCGTCGGATCTCACGGGTCTGATTCTCTGTTTAATGCTCGGCCGTCGTCGCGGCTTTGGTATGGTGAGCTACCGTCCGCATAACGTGCCGTTTGTGGCACTGGGCGCCGGCCTGCTTTGGTTTGGCTGGTTTGGCTTTAACGGCGGCAGCGAGTTTAATGCCGACGCCGTTGCGGCACTCGCCATCCTCAACACCGTGACGGCCAGCGCGGCGGGCATGGTCTCGTGGCTTGCCGTCGAGCGCGTGCATACCGGCCGCCCCACGCTGGTGGGTGCCAGCACCGGTTTGGTTGCGGGCCTTGTGGTGGTCACGCCGGGTGCGGGCTTTGTCGAGCCGTGGGCGGCACTGGTCATGGGCCTGATCGTCTCGCCCGTCTGCTACTTGGCCATCAGTCATCTTAAGACCAAGTTCGGCTACGACGATGCGCTCGATGCGTTTGGCTGCCACGGTATCGGCGGCATCTTGGGTGGCGTGCTCACGGGCCTGTTCTGCGTGCCGGAGCTTTCGTGGACCGGTAAGGGCGGCCTGCTCTACACGGGCGACGTGTCGCTGCTCATCTCTCAGATCTTGGGCATTGTGGTGACGGTCGTCATTGTACTGGTGCTCGATTTGGTGATCGCCGCGGTGGTCAAGGCGCTGTTCCACGGCAGCCTGCGCGTGGACGAGGCCGATGAGGCGCTGGGCTTGGATGCGAGTCAGCACGGCGAGAGCGCGTATCCTTCGTTCTCCGGACTTGACTAGCGGCACGGTTTTCCCAGGCACCCGACCTTGCCCCTCAAACCGTCGCTTGCGTACCGAAGTACGCGGCGCTCCTCTTTCGGGGCAATCTCGGGCACCTGGAAAACCCGTGCCATGTGAGGGACAATTCATTTCTTTTTTTGAAGAGAGGAATTCACTATGAAGAAGATTACGGCGATCGTTCGTGCCGAGAAGCTTGAGGTTCTTAAAGACGCGCTGTTTGCTGCTGATGTTCGCGGTATGACTATCAACCAGGTGCAGGGCTGCGGTGCGCAACATGGCTGGAAGGAATACGTGCGCGGCAACGAGCTGCTTGTCAACACGATCCCTAAGGTGCAGTTCACCCTCATCTGCGCCGATGAACATGTCGACGGCATTGTCGAGATTATCTGCAACGCCGCACGCACCGGAGCCGTCGGTGATGGCAAGATCTGGGTCGAGCCGGTCGAGGAAGTCATCCGCATCCGTACCGGCGAACACGGCCCCGCCGCGGTGTAGAATCGACCGCCTACCATCCGCAACGTTAAAATGCTGCAATGAGGCACAAGACTTGCGTTGCGGATGGACGGATTATGGGTCGTAATAAATATCCCGAGGAGACGGTTGCGAAGATTCTCGACGCGGCGCTGGAGCTATTCTGCGTACAGGGTTATGAGGGGACGAGCATTCAAGACATCGTCGACCGCCTCGATGGCATGACCAAGGGTGCTGTCTATCATCACTTTAAGAGCAAAGAGGAGATTTTCAACGCCGCATTTGATCGGGCAACGGCTCCGATTGCTGAGCACCGTCGCGCGACACTCGGTGCTGGCAATATGACGGGAGCTCAAAAGCTCAAACGACTTTATGCGCCCGAGTCCGTCGTTCCGCAAATCGAGCTATGGGCTCGCATGCATCCTGCGGCAGATCCGGTAAAAAGCTCGCGGCTGCTGGCGATGCAGTACCAAGGTTCGTTTGACGAGTCGGCCGATGGCAATCTCTTGCCAGTAATCGAGGAGGGCATCGCCGACGGCTCCATTGCGTGCGAATGCCCGCGCGAAGCAGCGGAGGCCGTATCGTTGTTAGCGAATCTTTGGCTGCTGCCATTGTTCCGTCCGCTCGAGCCCAAGGAGCGAATGCTTGCTCGCGCACAATGTTTGGCGCAGATGGCGGCCGCGGTGGGGCTTGATTTGGGTAATGAAGTGCTCCAGACAACGGCCCAGATTTGGGACGTATGGAACCGTGCCGGGTGGTAATATAGATACCAACGGTATGTAATTGATTTGTGAGGGTAGCCACGGCTGCCCTTTTCAAGTCATTAAATACATACTAACAGTATGTATTTGGGGGCAGGCTTATGGCTGAGATGCGAAGAATTAGCGTTTCATTGGCGCCAAAAACAGTGCGATCTATCAGGCTATTTGGTCTTCTTGTTGCACAGCTGTGTGCGTATTCGATGCTGTCGGCACTGTGCTTTGCGTGCCCGCTTTACTTGTTCGATTGCAGCGGCTCCTCAACGTTATATGGCGCCGTCGCGGCGATAGCGTTCATACCGGGCGTGCTCGCGACTCCGGTTGGCGGGATTTTGGCGGATCGGGGAAGACATCGCGGGGTTCTTGTGGTACTCGGCATTGTTCTGATGGCTGCATCACTGCTGTTTATCCCCATGAAGCGTTCGCTGCCTCTTGCGGTTGTCGTGGCAGCAATGCTTTGTGTCCAATATGGCATCCAATCGCTGCTGAAACCGATGCTTCAAATTGAGGCGGTGCGTATGACGGGCCAAGAAAAGGTTGAGCGTGCCGCTGCGTTGGTCTCGCAGATAATCATGATGAGCAATATCTTGGGGCCTGTAGTCGGGACGGCAGTCTATGGGTGCTTTGGTATCGATACTCTATGCGAAACCGCGGCGTTGACGTTTACGATTTCAGCCCTGCTGTTCGGGGGCGCACTCAAGCAAAATACCTCATCTGAAACGATGGGAGACGGCGCGACTCGTACGACACACCGAAACGATTTTCGGGAGTTGATTCGGTACCTGTCTCAAAACTCATCATTGCTCGTTGTGTTTTTGATTGCGGCTATTTTGAACCTTGCGTTAGTTGGGTTAACGATTGGTGCTCCCGTTATTGTTGCAAAGCATCTCGGAATGCAGTCATCCTTTGTTGGGATTATTGAGGTGGCTATGGGCTTAGGTGGTCTTGTCGGCAGTGGTTTGGTCGGTATTTGGCCGCATCGTTTTTCCTTCAAGGGCATATGTCGATATGTTGCGATGATCTGTTTAGGAGTCGTACCGATTATTGTCACGCTACTGAGCGGTCCTAACGAATTTGCGTTTGTCGCGCTTGCGGCCGGCTCGGCATGGGTCATGGCGTGGGCAAGCGTTACATCGGTTGAAGTCGTTTCATTCGTTCAGCGGTCAGCGCCAAAGGAACTCTGCGGAAAAGTGCTGGCACTCGTTTACATGGCGCTTTCCTGCGCAATGCCTATTGGCCAATTGGTTTACGGGCTCGCATATGATCGATGGACTCCGGCGATTGTACTCGCAGGAATGTTGGCGGTGCTGACGTTGATGACAGCGCTGTTTTATCGGCTGAAAAGTCGCTTATGGCGAATGTCTTAAGGCACTGGGGCACCGTGAATTTGTGGAGGCAGTGGCACGTCGCGCCGGGACGCCATTGTTTGGGCGCGCCCGTTCTCGTCTACAATATCGTGCAGACGAAGGAGAGGCACGCCCATGATCAAGATGTTTGCGAGTGACTTAGACGGAACGCTGCTGAACGCCCTGCATGAGGCGGATGGGACCATCCGCCGTGCCATTCGCGAGCTGACCGAGGCTGGCCTGCATGTGGTTCCCGCGACCGGACGCTCGACGCTGCCGATTGGCGAGCATGGCTTTACGGGCCTGGCGCTTGACGCCTGCTGCTCCAACGGATCCATCGTGCGCGACAGCCATGGCGAGGTGCTCAAGACCTGGACCATCGACCCACAGATCACCGAGGAGCTGCTCAAGGAGTTTCCGGATATCTGTTTTGACTGCTCCACGCCCGACGGCATGTTTTCGAGCGGATCGTTCGAGATGCACCAGGCGGGCTTTAAAAAGGACAGCCCTATCAAGCGCATCGTGATGCGCGGCATGCGTGCGCGTGGCGGGTACCACGAGGA
>CABQNA010000066.1 GCA_902465425.1 uncultured Collinsella sp. | reverse complement strand
GGGATGGTTATAGCTTTGGCGCACGGCATCAAGAACCAGCTTCCGCTGCCTGGTATTCCTTCTTTGCACCGCCATGCGCCTCGCCTCTTTTCTATCAACGGTCTTAGGTAAATGATACCGTATTTAGCACACAATACTAATAATGAGGACTGAAACCGTCTTCATTGGCAAGTGGGGCTCGGGTCTGGGCATCTACGAGGCGAAAACGCGTTCCCATGCGCTCATAGGAGGCATGAAGCGCCTCGAGATGAGACAGGATGTTTGCCGGAGCTCCCTGTATCTCCATCTCGACTGACCCGTCTTCCATGTTACTCACCCAGCCGGTGAGTGCGCGTGCCTGCGCGAGGTTGGTGTTGGTAAAGCGAAAACCAACGCCTTGGACTTGCCCCTCCCAGCGTAGGAAATAGCGCAGGGGAGTGTCTTGAGTGGCCTCGTCGCTTGCGAGCACAGTAAGCCTGCGGCGCAGCTCGAGCTCGACGTTTGATGGTTTTTGAGGCTCTCGACTGCCGCCGGTGACGCTGAAGAAGAACGTATCGAAGAAGCCCATCGCTAGGCCTGCTTGCCTGCATCGGCCGGGAAGGTAATGCCGGCCTGCTGGCGCACGGCATCCATGATGCGCAGCGAGACGAGCGTGACATCGCGGTAGTGGCCAAGCTGCTCGATTTGGGCAGGTCGAGCACGCGGCCGTTGTCGCCCTGTTCGCGCGGTGCCTCGGTCGCCGAGCCGCGTACGACATCGCCGCGATAGTCGATGCGGACGTTGCGGGGCGTGGACAGATGGTCGATCTGGATAGTGCCACGCTCGCCTTCGATCTGCGAGGGCAGCAGGTCATTCGTTATTTTGGAGTGCGCGAGCTCGACGGAGATACGGCCACCGCCGTAGCTGGCGAGGATGGAACCGCAGCCGTCGATGGGGCCGTGCGTGAGCTGTGGGGTCGAGCAGAGTAGCCATGCTCGTAAGGCCGGAGGGCATGCCGAAAATCTCGACCATGGGCTCGACGGTGTAGACGCCAATGTCCATGAGGGAGCCCGATGCCATATTGCAGTCGAAGATATTGGTGGCGCGTCCCGCGAGAATCTCGTTATAGCGCGAGGAATATTTGCCAAAGCGCAATGAGGCACGGCGGATGGGGGCGATCTCGCCCAGGGCGTCCTCGATGGCGTGGAAGGCGGGGTCGTGGAGGGGACGCATGGCCTCGAGGGCCACGACACCTGCTGCCTCGGCAGCGCGGAAGACTTCCAGCGCCTGCGCTTCGGTGGCACAGAAGGGCTTCTCGACGATGACGTGCTTGCCACCGGCGATACAGGCAAGGGCCTGCTCGTGGTGAAGTGCGTTAGGGCTGCCGATATAGACGGCGTCGACGTCGGCGGCTGCCGCGAGCTCATCGAGTGAAGTAAAGTTTCGCTCGCCACCGCGCTCGGCGGTAAAGGCGGCACCGCGATTGGCGTCGCGCGAAAGCGTGCCCACAAACGCGGCTTGGTCGTTGGCGTTGACGACTTGGATAAAGTCGTCGGTAATCATGGATGTGCCGATGGTCGCTATACGCAGCATGTATCCCCCTCGTGCCGTTCGGTTTACAGGATGAGTGTAGCGCGAGGGGGCAGGAAATAGCGTGTGAAAACGCCGTTACAGGTCGCTCTCGTTAAAGCCGGTGTCGATATCGAGGTTGCTGCCGTCGGCCGCCGTGGTGGCGAGCTCATCGCAGCGCTCGTTGAGCTCGTGACCGGCGTGACCCTTAACCCAGATGAACTCAACCTTGTGCTTGCTTTTGGCGGTGAGTAGGCGCTCCCATAGGTCGCGGTTCTTGACAGGCTGCTTGTTGGCGGTCTTCCAGCCGCGTTTTTTCCATCCGTCAATCCAGTGCTTGTTGAAGGCGTTGACGACGTACTGCGAATCGGAATGGACTTCGATGTCGCAGGGGCGGTTGAGCGCCTCGAGCGCCACGATGACCGCCATGAGCTCCATGCGGTTGTTGGTGGTCTTGGCGTAGCCGCGCGAAAGCTCGGAGGTGAAGGTCTTGCCGGCGGGGTTGGTGTATTTGAGCACGGCGCCGTAACCGCCGCGTCCCGGATTTGATCGGGCCGAGCCGTCGGTATAGATGATGACCTTCACATGGTTCCTTTCGTTGGGTACGTTTCGTGTGAGTGACCATTGTAGCGCCGCGTTCGCCGAGGGCTAGCAATCTACCATATCTACCCCGTCCTCTGATGGCTGGTTTTCTTGGATGATGCGGTCGAGCTCGTCGAGGTATTGCTGCAACAGGGGAGAGGGCTTGCGATCGTCGTGCATGATATAGCCTACGTGCATCGTCGGGGCATCTGCCAGCGGAATCGATGCCATGCCCCATTGCATTTCGTTTGAGAGCACGCCGGTGGAGAGCGTGTAGCCGTTCGAGGTGATCAGCAGGTTGGTGAGCGTGCCGCGGTCAGAGACTCGAATGTTGCGATCGCAGGGGATGTAGCTAAACGGCTCCTCGGCGTAATAGAAGGAGTTTGAGGTTCCCTGCTCAAAGCTGTAGCGCGTATAGGGCGTAAGGTCGGCAAGGGACAGCTGCGGGCGGCGGGCAAGCGGGTGGCGCTCACTTACGAACACGTGGACCTTTGCATCAAAGAGGTGATGGAAGCTTGCTCGGGCATCGGTAAAGGCTTTCTGTAGGACACGATCGTTAAAGTCGCCCAGATACAGGATGCCGATGTCGCTGCGAAACGCGCGGACGTCATCGATGATCTGCGACGTGGTGGTCTCGCGCATGATGAACTCGAACTTGTCGTCCCGGCAGCGCTCGACGACGTTGACGAAGGCCTCGACCGAAAAGGCGTAATGCTGGGCCGAGATGGCAAGGCGCGCCTGAGGCGTGCCGCCGTCCTCGTAGCGGGCCTCGAGCATATCGGCCTGCTCTACGACTTGACGCGCATAGCCCAAAAGCTCGGTGCCGTCGTTGGTGAGCGTGACGCCGCGGCTGGAGCGCGTAAAGATTTCCAGATGGAGCTCCTGCTCCAGGCTTTTGACGGCGTTGGAGATATTGGACTGTGCGGTATAGAGGCGCTGTGCTGCGGCGTTAATTGAGCCGGATTCTGCCACGGCGATAAGAAAGCGAAGCTGCTGGAGGGTCATCAGCGCCCGTCCCTTCGAGTGTTATCTACAAAACCGATAACAGGTTAGCGCTTTTAAGTGATTGACCGAGCGAAACAATGCTCGTACTATTCAAAACACACAAAGGCGGTAGGTAATTAAGCCGACCACGGAACTGGGATGCGAAAGGAGGCCCGCATATGAATTGCTTACCAAGACGAATGCCGGGCTCCTGTTTGCGCCCGTCGGCGTGATCAGGAGACAGCGACTTACTTCTCTCTTTTTATTTACTTTCGTTCGATCAAGGAGATCATCATGAGCCAGTTCATCAACAACCCCGAGCACACCTTTGGTTTCGATACCCTGCAGCTGCACGTTGGCCAGGAGAGCGCCGATCCCGCATCCGACTCCCGTGCCGTGCCTATCTACCAGACCACGAGCTATGTGTTCCGTAACTCCCAGCACGCCGCCGACCGCTTTGGTCTTGCCGACGCCGGTAACATCTACGGCCGTCTGACCAACTCCACCCAGGGCGTCTTCGAGGACCGTATCGCCGCACTCGAGGGTGGCGTGGCGGGTCTCGCCGTCGCCTCCGGTGCTGCTGCCATCACCTATACCCTGCAGGCTCTTGCTCAGGCCGGCGACCACGTGGTGGCTCAGAAGACCATCTACGGTGGCTCCTACAACCTGCTGGAGCATACGCTCTCCCAGTTTGGCGTCGAGGCCACCTTCGTCGATGCCCACAACCTGGACGAGGTCGAGGGCGCCATCAAGGACAACACCACGGTCATCTATCTCGAGACGCTCGGCAACCCCAACTCCGACATCCCCAACATCGACGCCATCTCCGAGATCGCCAAGAAGCACGGTCTGCCGGTTGTCGTCGACAACACCTTCGGCACCCCGTATCTGTTCCGTCCGCTGGAGCATGGTGCCAACATCGTCGTCCACTCCGCAACCAAGTTCATCGGCGGGCACGGCACTTCGTTGGGCGGTGTGATCGTCGATGGTGGTAACTTCGATTGGAAGGCGAGCGGAAAGTACGCCCAGATCGCTGAGCCCAACCCCTCCTACCACGGCGTCTCGTTTGCCGAGGCTGCCGGTCCCGCCGCCTTCGCGACCTATGTCCGCGCTATCTTGCTGCGTGACGAGGGCGCCTGCATCAGCCCGTTCAACGCCTGGATTCTGCTCCAGGGCACCGAGACTCTGTCGCTGCGCGTTGACCGTCATGTCGAGAACACCAAGAAGGTCGTTGAGTTCCTGACCGGTGACAGCCATGTTGCCAAGGTGAATCACCCGAGCCTGTCTGAGCACCCCGATCACGAGCTCTATCAGAAGTACTTCCCCAACGGCGGTGCCTCGATCTTTACCTTTGAGATTAAGGGTGGCCAGGAGGCAGCTTGGAAGTTCATCGATCATCTGCAGGTCTTCTCGCTGCTCGCCAACGTGGCCGACGTCAAGTCGCTCGTCGTGCACCCGGCTACCACCACGCACTCCCAGCTCTCTGCCGAGGAGCTCGCCGAGCAGAACATCACGCCCTCCACGATCCGTCTTTCCATCGGTACCGAGAACGCCGAGGATATCATTTGGGATCTGAAGCAGGCCTTCGCCGCGCTGGACGAGTAAGGCGACTTGTGCAAGGACCCCTTGCGACTCGATAGGTATAACTGCATAAAATGCCTGCTCAAGGCGCCTGTGCGAACAATGGTTGCACAGGCGCCTTTTTTGCATAGAGAGGGCGCAAAAACAGGGTTTTTGACACGCTTTATGCATTCGAGTTGTGGAAAACTCCTGTTGAGAGAATGTGAGTTTTACGCAATTGACGTGCGCCTTTTGAGTAAAACCGCAGGTCGCGATTTGCTCGGGGTACTATGCAGCGCGATTGAATCACACGCAGCTCAAACGCAGCAAAAACGCACTACGGAGGTTTCCAGCTACATGAGGATCGATTCACGAAAACCGAAAGCCGCCGCCCTTTCCGCCGCTCTGACCGTGGCACTTTTGGCGGGCGCCGGTGCAACTGATGCCCACGCGGCAACACTGTCCGATACGGTTGGACCTACGCCGTCCGAGGCGACGCTGGTGCAGCCCGTTGACTATCGCGGCGATGGTTATGGTTCCATGCAGGAGTGGAACGCCTCGATGGAGGCCAAGCGCGATTCCCTGGAGATACGTGCTCAGATCATCATGAACATGTACGGTGACTATGCCACCGATGACGAGCGCGCTGTGCTGCAGGGCTGTATCGATGGCGCGGGCAGCCTGTTGACGATGGGGGAGGTCGACGCGAAGTCGACCGAGCTCGATGAGCTGCGCACTGCGCTTGAGGATGCCAAGCGCGAAGCGCTCGAGGCTGCTGCCGCCCAGGCTTCGTACTACAACGCCGGTTACACTCCGTCTTACGCGTCTGCCGCGTCCTACGCGAACGGATCGGGCCTGACGCGCTCTGCGGGTGTCAATAACTACAACGGGCGCCGCGAGACCTATTACAGCAGCAATGTGCTTTATCACTATCGCACGGGCGAATGGACTCAGGATTCTGAGGGCTTCTGGCGCGATTCCGACGGCTATTACGTTGTTGCCGCGGGCGATATGGCCCAGGGCTCGACCTTTACGGGCTCCAAGGGTGATTGCAAGGTCTATGACTCCGGCTGCGCTGCCGGAACCACCGATTACTACACCGGTTGGTAATTTTTCTGCATCACGGATATTTGGCGGACGGGCGTCTTTACCGAGCTTTAGGGCAACGTAAGGACGTCCGTTCTATGTATGCGTTTGAGTTAACAGAGCCCTTACCGTGGCGGTACGCTGGGCGTATGGATGCGGGGCACACTAGTTCTTGAGAAATAAGGTCTTTCTCTTGGAGGAAGTGGTCTTGTGAATGCTCGAGATATTGCCGTTGCCGCCGTCGCGTTGATGCTTGGCTGCCTTGGTCCCACGGCCGCGCTCGTCGCGGGCATGCAGGGGACATGCGGGGCTGCTCCTATCGTGGTCGGCGCGCTGATCGCGGCCACGCTGCTGGGAAGCGCAGGCGTGGTTCTTTGCCGCGACGATGAGGACGAGGTGCCGGGGTCGCAACGCTAACTGTTGTGAGATCGGCCGCCGGTCATAGACGAAGATGAAGGCCGCCGCAGGGGAAAGGTTCCCTTGCGGCGGCTTTGCTGTTAAGGCTGTTGAATGCGGCGCGTCGGCGCTACCAACTTTTCTCGATATCGCGGATGCGTCGATAGAGCCAATCGTTTTGCGGCACTTGGATATCGTGTTTGGCGGCCAAGCGGCAAATGGTGCCCGCGAACTCATCAACCTCGGTTTTGCGCCTTGCGATGCGATCTTGAGCCATCGAGGGCATACCGGCGGGGTCGATTCCCTCGATGAGGTGCACCATTTGCGTCAGGTCTGCCTCGGTCAGCTCAACGCCCTCGGCGTTGGCAACCGCAAGCGTCTCGCGCATGGCGGAGACAAAGCAGCGGCGTTGCTCGGAGCCCGGCTCCGTGGCGCTTCCGTAGGTCCCGCCGTAGGCCATGCAGGTCTGGTTGATGCCGTCGTTGAGCATGAGTTTGGCCCACATGCGGTGCGCAATATCGCGCTCGACGGTATGGGCGATGCCGCAGCGCGTATAGAGCTCGTCGATCGCGGTGATGGTTGCGGGGTCCGTGCCGGCCGCCGCGCCAAAGCGGATTTCGCCCGCATTGGTAAAGGTGAGCGCGCCGTTGAGGAACACGGCGTCCATGCCCTGGCAGATACCAAGAACGATATGCTTCCAGCCAAAGCGTTCGGCAATCTTTTGCTCGCTCGTAATGCCGTTGCACAGCGAGGCGATGAGCGTGTTGGGTCCCACGACACGCTCCATAGTCTTGAGTGCTTGGTCGAGACCGGTGGTCTTGACCGTCAGGATGACCAGATCGGCGGGCGTTGCCTCGCTGGCGCGGACGGACGTGAGATCGCAAGGCTTTCCGTTGACGGTGAGCGCGTCGTTCGCATGACGCTCAAAACGGGCATCATCCATGACGTATTCGACGGCGTCGTTGCCGAGCGCCCGGGCGATCATGCTGCCGTAGAGCAGGCCGACGCCGCCCTTGCCGATAAAGGCGACCTTGTTGATCTGCATGTGAATCATCTCCCCATATAAAAGGCGCCCGCGTAAGGGGCGCCTGATGGATTGTATGCTGCCAGGGTGATTGGTGGGTGCGCGGGGCGGCTGTTATAAAAAGAAACTATTGCGCTGTGCGCTTATGCCACGGGGCAGACCGCAAAGACGCGGGCGGGGTATCCGACGCCATCGCTGACCTTGGGGAAGGTGCAGAAGATGGCGTCGCCTGTGGCGGG
>CABQNA010000065.1 GCA_902465425.1 uncultured Collinsella sp. | reverse complement strand
AAGCCATTATCGGTTTTGGCGGAGGATCGGCCATGGACTGCGCCAAGGGCGTGGGCGCACGCATTGCGCAGCCAAGCAAGCCCATCAACAAGATGCGCGGCCTGCTGCGGATTCATCGTCGCCTGCCGTTTCTCATCGCCGTTCCCACCACGGCAGGCACGGGAAGCGAGGTCACGCTTGCGTCAGTAATTACCGATGACGAGACGCACTACAAGTACCCTATTAACGACTTTGTGCTTATCCCGCGCTTTGCGGTGCACGACCCCGAGTTTACGCGCGGTCTGCCCGCCTCCATTACGGGGCAGACGGGTATGGATGCCCTGACGCATGCCGTCGAGGCCTATATCGGGCGAAGCACTACGCCCTATACGCGCAAGATGGCGCGACAGGCGGTGCAGCTCATCCACGACAATTTGCTCGAGGCCTATGAGCATGGCGACGACATGCGTGCGCGCCGCAATATGCTTTCGGCGGCGTATAAGGCGGGCGTTGCGTTTACTCGCTCCTATGTCGGATATGTGCATGCCATCGCGCACAGCTTGGGCGGGCGTTACGGGATTCCGCACGGCTTGGCCAATGCTATCATCCTGCCGCACATGCTTCGCGCTTATGGTGACGCCGCCGCCCCCAAGCTTGCCGATCTTGCTCGCATGGCGGGCATTGCGCCGGCTACCGCGCGGGACAGCCTGGCGGCCGAGGCCTTTATCGATTGGGTCGACCGCATGAACGAGGCCCTGGGAATCCCCAAATATGTCTCGGGTATTCGCCGCTCCGATATTCCGCAAATGGCGGCCCATGCCGATGCCGAGGCCAATCCGCTATACCCCGTTCCACTTTTGATGGACCGTTTGGAGCTCGAGCGTATGTACGAGGTCGTTGCGGGTGGTATGTTTGAGGACGAGAACTAGGAGGGTCCATGAACACCGAGGAAATTGCGCGCATCATCGGCGACCAGCGCGCCTACTTTAAGACGCACGCCACGTTTGATGTCGATGCTCGGCGTCGTGCGCTCGTGAGTTTACGCGATGCGGTACGGGCCCACGAGGCCGATATTGCCCATGCGCTCAAGACCGATTTGGGAAAGTCACATGACGAGGCGTATATGTGCGAGATCGGCACGTCGCTTTCCGAGATTCGTCATCAGATCGCTCATGTGGCTCGATGGAGTCGCCTGCGTTCGTGTGACCTCGCTAACGCCGTGAGCGTGTGCAAAACGCAAGCCGTGCCCTATGGCGTCACGCTCATCATGGCACCCTGGAACTACCCGTTTTTGCTGACGCTCGAGCCGCTCGCCGGCGCGCTCGCTGCGGGTAACACCGTGGTCATCAAGCCGAGTGCCTATGCTCCGGCATCGAGCGCGGTGCTCAAGCAGATCTGTGAAGAGGCATTTGATCCGTGCCTGGTGACGGTTGTCGAGGGCGGGCGCGCCGAAAACGAAGCGCTGCTCGACGAGTGCTGGGACAAGATCTTCTTTACCGGTAGCGTTCCGGTCGGCAAACTCGTCATGGAGCGCGCGAGCAAAAACCTCACGCCCGTGACGCTTGAGCTGGGCGGAAAGAGTCCCTGCATCGTGGATGCGACGGCAAACTTGAAGGTCGCGGCACGACGTATCGCCTTTGGTAAATGGCTCAACGTGGGACAGACCTGCGTGGCGCCCGACTACCTGCTGGTCGATACGCGCGTGCACGATGAGCTGTTGGGCCTCATCAAGGAGGAGGTCCGTCGCATGTTTGGCGAGCACCCGCTCGACAACGAGGACTACGGTCATATTGTCAACGCCAAGCATTTCGCGCGCGTACGCGGGCTGATCGACCCCGATAAGGTTGTGCTGGGAGGAACGGCGCGCGAGTCGTCGCTCAAGATTGAGCCGACGATCCTAGACGGCGTGGCGCCTGAGGACGCCGTGATGCAGGAGGAGATTTTCGGCCCCATCTTGCCGGTGCTGACGTTTGAGAGCCTAGACGAGGCCGAGACGTTTATTACGGATCGTCCGACGCCGCTGGCCCTGTATATCTTTAGTCAGGATCGTGCGGTTCAGCAGCGCTTTGTGCGCTACGTGCCCTTTGGCGGCGGCTGCGTTAACGACACCATTATGCATTTGGCCACGAGCCATATGGGCTTTGGCGGCATGGGGGCGAGCGGTATGGGACAGTACCATGGACGTGAGAGCTTCGATACGTTTAGCCACAAGAAGAGCATCGTGAACAAGGCAACGTGGTTGGACGTGCCATTCCGCTATGCCCCTTATGCAAGCTGGAAGCACAAGTTCGTGCGCATGTTTGTGCATTAGAATCAGATGGTGTAGCGACAAACGGTCGAAAAGGCGCGGGTGGGGCGAATTTGTGTCCGCACGGGCCCGTAAGCTTCTCAGTACGGTTAAGCGCCGATTTATCCGGCTGTTAGAGGAGCTGCTATGTACGAGCCTTCACGTGTTC
Organism: uncultured Collinsella sp.; assembly: GCA_902465425.1. GTDB lineage: Bacteria > Actinomycetota > Coriobacteriia > Coriobacteriales > Coriobacteriaceae > Collinsella. The sequence continues at coordinate 5,051 of CABQNA010000065.1, read as the reverse complement.
TTCTGTCATTTCACATTGCAGGATTTCAGTATGCTGATGGCGCCTTGGTCCTGGGCGATCTTAAAGCGGGCGATAAACTGACACTGTGTGCTGAGCGCGATAATCCCCATGACCCCGAGGCAGTTGCGATCTACTATGGCAAGACCAAACTTGGCTACGTTCCAGGAAACGAGGTCGGCCCGCTGTCCTTGATGATGTATTACGGCCACGAGGATGTGTTTGAGGCCCGCGTACAACAGGTTGCCCCCGAGCGCAGTCCGTGGCATCAGGTGCGCGTTGGCCTCTATGTGGTGGATGCTCGCTAGTCGGTAAGGGAAGCCGCCATGTTTGATGACGACGACCTGCTCGATCTGACAGACGATCCGTTTGAGTGGGATATGCTACTCGATGACGATGAGTTGGAGCGGGATCGTAAAAAGCGGCAGGACAAGAAAACCCAGGGTGACGCTTCGAAAAAGCAAGACAAGCGCCGCCGCGGACTGTTCGGCGGGCTCTTTGGATAACCGCCACATCGCTGCGTCTGTATACTTAGCACGAGTTGAACACGTTGCGAAATGAGGACAGAGACGATGATGTGGTTTACCGCCGACCTGCACCTGGGCGATACGAATATCTTGCACGACATGGATCGGCCGTTTGGCTCGGTCGAGGAGATGAATCGCAAGGTCATCGATGCCATCAATGAGTGCGTGGCTGCGGATGACCGCCTCTATATTCTGGGTGACTTTACCTATCGTTTGCCCCTGGCGGAGGCGGTGCGCCTGCGCGAGCGTATCGAATGCCAGAACGTGACGCTCATCCGTGGTAACCATGACGGCGACTGGGAAGATCCCGACGTACCGCAGATTTGGGAAGACGTGCGCGATTACCTGGAGATTGCTCCCGGCTATGCCAAGGGCCATCGTCTGGTTATGAGCCACTACCCCATGCTCAGCTGGAACGGCAAGGCACGTGGCGCCATTATGCTGCATGGGCATATCCACAGCAGGGGTGACCGCACCAACGCACGCAACCGCGATCGCGAGCGTCCCATTTATCGCTACGATGTCGGTCTCGATGCCAACAACTACAAGCCCGTAAGCCGAGACCAGATCCTGAAATTCTTTGGACTGTAGCTCGCAAACCGCCACGAAGGGTACAGGCACCTTTGTGGTGGTTCTGGCGCCGTAGTCATTCTGGTAGCGGCGACTTTTTTGTCCGCGCGGCGCGGTAGAGTGAAGGCGGTTGAAGTTTGCGTCCATCGAGGAGCTGCTATGAACGAGATCAGGTGCCCGCATTGCGGCGAAGTTTTTAAGGTCGATGCGTCCGGCTATGCGGATATCGTCAAACAAGTGCGCGATGCCGAGTTTTCGCGCGACCTGGACGAGCGCGTGAAGGCAGTCCAGCGCGAGGGCGAGCAGGCGCTGGAGCTTGAGCGCTCGCGTTCGACGGCCGCCCTGCAGGAGGTGGAGTCTCAGCGTAGCGCTCAACTTGCCGAGCAGAAAAACGCTGCGGCTCAGGAGCTGGCACAAGAGGTTGCCAAGCGCGATGCCGAACTTGCCGAGTTGCGTGTCAAGCTCGAGGGTGCTGCCGCAGAGCGCGAGAGTGCAAGCCAGCGTGCGGCGGTTGAGGCACGAGCTGACGCTCAAAAGGAGAATGCCGAACTCCAGCGTGAGATTGATAGCCTGCGTGCGCAGCTTGGGCGCAAAGATGACGAAGCAAAGCTTGCCGAAGCCGTGGTGCGCAATGCGACTCAAAATGACCTCGCTGTGCGCGATGCTCAGATTGCGGAGTTGCAGGCAAAGCTTGCCGCCGCAGATAAGGCTCAAGAAATGGCACTCGCAACTGCTGCGGCCGAGGCGCAGCGTAAACTCGAGGCTGCGCAAAATGAAGCGAATCGTAAGCTTTCCGATTACCAGACAGAAGTGCGCGAGAAGTTCTCGAATGCTAAGACTCAGTCCGAGCGCGAGGCCGAGGGCCTTCGTGCACAGCTTCGCGAGCAAGAACTTTCTGCAAAAATGGAGCTGTCGAAGGCGGTCGCCGCGGCGGAGCGAGAGCGCGATGAGGCGCGTGCCAAACTGACGAGCGAGCTGGCGGTGCGCGATTCTCGCGAGGAACAGGCCAAGGCGGCACACGAGCTCGAGCTTGCGCAGGCCAAGCGCGCGAGCGATGAACTGATTCGCTACAAGGATGAAGAGATCGAGCGCCTTAAGGACATGAAGGTCCGTCTGTCCACCAAGATGGTGGGCGAGTCGCTCGAGCAGCACTGCGAGACCGAGTTTAACCGTCTGCGCATGACGGCATTTCCTAACGCGTACTTCGAGAAGGATAACGATGCATCCGAGGGCACCAAGGGCGACTTTATCTTCCGCGAGTGCGACGCAAGCGGCAACGAGGTCATTTCGATTATGTTCGAGATGAAAAACGAGAACGACGAGACCGCGACCAAGCACAAAAACGAGGACTTCTTTAAGAAACTCGATCACGATCGCCGCCAAAAGGGCTGTGAGTACGCGGTGCTCTGCACGCTGCTCGAGCCCGAGAGCGAGCTTTACAACGCAGGGATAGTGGACGTGAGCTATCGCTACGAGAAGATGTACGTGATTCGTCCGCAGTTTTTCATTCCCATGATCACGCTTCTTCGCAACGCCGCCATGGGTTCGCTGCGTTATAAGCAGGAGCTAGCGGAGTACAAACAGCAGAATATCGACGTCACGAACTTCGAAGCCAAGATGGAAAAGTTCAAGAATGATTTCGGTCGCAACTACGAGATCGCGAGCCGCAAGTTCCAAACGGCGATCGATGAAATCGACAAGACGATTAGCCATCTGCAGAAAACCAAGGAGGCGTTGCTGTCCTCCGAGAACAACCTGCGCCTAGCCAACAAGAAAGCCGACGATCTTACCATTCGCAAGCTCACGTGGGGCAACAAGACCATGAAGGCGGCGTTTGACGAGGCGCGCGGGGCTGCGACAGAGACAAACGATGAGCCGGCCGAGGCGGATTCGTATGAGGTCGAGGATACCGAGTAGGGCATAGCGTATAGTGCAAAAGCGGGGCCGCTGGCGATATTGCCAACGGCCCCGTTTCGTTCCAGTATGTTCGGCTAGTCCTCTAGCAGGTCCTCGATAAAGCCGACGCGGTAGTTTTTGAAGATGACCTCGCCACCGTCTTGCGTGGCGTCCAGATCGACATCGCCCATGATGCCAAAGTCGTGGTCGCCGTCCTCGTCGGCAAAGATCTGGTGCACGTGCCATACGTGCGCGGTCTTCTCCTCGGACTCATCGATGGAAAACATCGCGGCGCTGCGGGCATCTCCGTCGGTGAGGATTTCCTCGTGCTGTTCGTGGTAGGCATCGAGCGCCTTTTGCCAGCGGATCTCGCTCATGCCCCAGTCGTCGTCGAGCTCGCCCAGGTCGCGAACGTGCTCGCGGGCGGCAAGGGTCACGCGGCGGAAGAGCGCATTGCGCACCAACAGCGTGCAGCCGCGGCGGTCCGCCACGACCTCGTCGATGCCCTGCGGCGGCGCGGCGTCGAGGGCTGCCGGGTTGCCGGCGTTCTCCCACTCGTCCACCAGGCTCGAGTCCACCGAGCGCACCACAAAGCCCAGCCACGAGATAATGTCGCGCAGGCGCTCGTCGCGCTTCTCGATGGGTACGGTGCGGTCGAGAGAACGGTAGGCCTCTGCCAGGTAGCGCAGCAAAATGCCCTCGGAACGGGCGATGCCGAGCTTTTGAATGTAGCCCTTAAAATCGCTCGCGCTTTCCAGCATATCGCGCAGAACGCTCTTGGGAGAGAGCTGGTAGTCGTTTGCCCAGGGCACTTCCTGGCAGTACTTGTCAAAGGCGGCGTCGAGCAAATCCTCGAGCGGCTTTTCGTACGTGACGTCTTGGATGCGTTCCAGACGCTCCTCATAGTCGACGCCGTCAGCCTTCATCTCGGCCATGGCGCGATCGCGTGCTGCGCGCTCCTGTGCGCGCAGCACCTGCTTGGGATCCTCGAGTGTTGCCTCGACCATTGAGATTAGATCCATGGTATAGGCCTCGCTCTCGGCATCAAGCAGCTCCAGCGCGGCAAGCAAAAACGGCGAGAGCGGCTGATCGAGCGCAAAGTCCTCGGGCAGATCGACCGTCAGTGCATAGTCGATGTCTGGTGCGGCGTCAGTCGGGGCGTCGGGTGCGGGCGGCACCTCGGTGCGAACGACGACGCCGGAATCGATGAGCGTGGCGAAGATTTCGTCGGCGCGAACCTCGAGCTTGGCCTTTTCCTCGGGGGTCTGTAGGCTCGTCTCGATGAGGTCGTGTACGCGGGCACGGGCGTCGCCGCCCTGCTCGACCACGCTAATCACCATGGAGTGCGTGATGCGCAGGTGCGGCTTGAGCGTTTCGGGCTGCGTCTCGATCAGGCGCTCAAAGGTCTGCTTGTTCCAGGTGACAAAGCCCTCGGGGGCCTTCTTCTTTTTAATCTTGCGGAGCTTCTTGGGGTCGTCGCCCGCCTTGGCCATGAGCTTGGCGTTCTCGATCTCGTGCTCCGGGGCCTCGGCGATGACCATGCCCTCGGTATCGAAGCCCGAGCGGCCGGCGCGACCGGCAATCTGATGGAACTCGCGGGCGCGCAGACGACGCATCTTGTAGCCATCGAACTTGGTGAGCGCGGTGAGCACCACGGTATGGATGGGTACGTTGATGCCAACGCCGAGCGTGTCGGTGCCGCAAATGACGGGCAGTAGGCCCTGCTGCGCCAAGCGCTCGACCAGCAGACGATAGCGCGGCAGCATACCGGCGTGGTGCACGCCGACGCCACATCCGAGCAGGCGCTTGAGAATCTTGCCAAAAGCCGTCGAGAAGCTCGTGCCCTTGGCCGCCTCCTTGATGGCCTCGCGCTGCTCCTTGCTGGCAATGCCAAAGTTGGCGAGGGATTGCGCCGTCGCAAGGGCGGCGTCCTGGCTAAAGTGCACGATATAGAGCGGGGCCTCTCCACGGCGCATGGCGAGCTCGACCGTGCCCTCGAGCGAGGTCGTCACGTAGTCGTAGCTCAGCGGCACGGGGCGCGGGGCATCGACGACCAAGTCG
>CABQNA010000064.1 GCA_902465425.1 uncultured Collinsella sp. | reverse complement strand
CGGTCTCCTGCTCGGTACCCGCATGGAGCGTGGTGAGCGAGCCGTCGTGGCCCGTGTTCATGGCCTGCAGCATGTCGCAGCACTCGGCACCGCGCACCTCGCCCACGACGATGCGATCGGGGCGCATACGCAGAGCATTGGTCACCAGATCGCGAATCGTCACCGCACCCTCGCCCTCGATTGACGCCTCACGCGCCTCCAGACGAACAACGTGCGGGTGATGTGCAAACTTGAGCTCGGCGGAATCCTCGATCGTCACGATGCGCTCGCCGGTGGAAATCTCGCACGACAGCGCGTTGAGCAGCGTGGTCTTGCCCGACCCCGTGCCTCCCGCAACCGCCAAGTCCTGCCGCAACGACACCGCGCACGACAGCAGCTGCGCATACCAAAGCGGCAGTGACCCCAACCCCACAAGCTCGTCCAGCGAACAGATACGGTCCGAGAACTTACGGATGGTGAGGATTGGCCCGTCAATCGCCACGGGTGGAATCACCGCGTTGACGCGATAACCCGTCTTGAGGCGGGCGTTGACGATGGGGCTACGCTCGTCGATACGACGGCCGAGCGGCGAGATGATGCGGTCGATGAGCACACGGATCTGCTCGTCATCCTCAAACGCGTGCTCGATGGGATACAAAACGCCACTGCGCTCAAAAAAGGCAGAGCGACAGCCGTTGATCATGATTTCGGTAACGGTGTCGTCCTCGATGAGCGGCTGCAGCGGTCCCAGGCCCACCACGTCATCTAGGATCTCGTCGATGATGGTCTCACGCTCAGGCGTCGCCAAGTCGGTTGGCTCTTCCACGTTGAGCGCCGCTTCCACCGCCGGACGTAGCTCAGAGCGGGCAAGGGCAGGGTCGACGTAGGCGCTGATGCGCGCCACCTCGTCGTAGCCCATGCGGTCCATCACCGCACGCTTGGTGCGGCGTTTAACGGCACGGCGGCGTCCCGCATCAACGGGGGCAGCCGCAGCGGCCGCGCCAGCGGCTTTAATCCGCGTCTGCAGACTCATCGCGAATCACCCTCACGCGACCAGGGAAGACGGATGCGCGGGCGCTCGGTGCGGGTCGCGCGGTCAGCGACCATATCGCTCCAAGGACCGACGGCGCAGCCCAGCTCCACGAGCATCTCGCGCGTGGCCTCGCGCACGCTGGTCGCAAAAGCGCTCGTCTGACCCACTGCCTCGTCGGCGCGACCGAATGCCATGAGCGCGGCCAAGTCCTGACCGCCATCGGCAATGCGGATCTTGGAGCTCAGTGCGCAGGCAATCTCAAAGCGCATGGCGACGTCCTCGTCGGCACCGCGCGCACCAAACCGGTTGAACACGGCGCTCATGCGCGTGCGTGGCACGCCCACGCGGCTCGCCAGCTCAATGACGCGCGAAGCGGATGTCGCGGACGATACCGCCGCATCGCCTACGACCAGGCAACGGTCGCTCGCCGCCACCGCGGCGGCCACGGCATCACCCCAAAAGACCGAGGTGTCGACAAAGACCACGTCGGATTCGCGACGCAAAACATCGAGCAATAGCTCCACCGGACGTGCCATGAGCTCGGCCTTCTCGGGGGCCGCGACAGGCCCCCAGAGCGTAACGCCCGGGGCGACGCGCATCGATGCGGCCACGATATCCGGCTCGGCAAGTGCGCCCGCCGCCGACGGCTCGATAAGCGTCGCTATATCATGTGGGGCATCGACACCCAGCAGATCGTATAGGTTTCCAAACATGAGGTCCAAGTCGAGCACAGCAGCACGCAAACCCAACAGCGACGCCGCATGCGCCATGGTGGCAACGATCGTCGACTTGCCGCAACCGCCCGAACCCGAGACGGCGCAGACGACCGGCGCCCGACGTGGCGGAATCGAAGCGCCCGCCGACGGCGCGGGGGCCGACGGTGCAGGAACCGGCGACACGGACGCGGGCGATAACATCCCCGTCTCCCCCGCCGCGGTCACGCGCTGAGCCCAAGCCGGCATGGCAGGCTGCCCGGACTGCGATTCCGAAGCCAAAGACGCAGCGGCACACGGCTCGTCAGCCCCGGCAAAACCCTCGACCTCGTCGAGCTCATCGGCCAGATTTACGCCGTGCACGTATCCCATATCTTCAACCAGAACGTCATCGCCATACGGTACCGGCCTTCCAGCGTCATCGTATTCAAGGGGGTCCCGGGGGCGCCGACCATGCTCGGCTTCCGCTTTTCCATATTCATCAACACGCGGGCCTCTTGTAGCGCGAGGCGCCCCGGGTTCCCTATCAACAAAAGCATCGGGCTCAATCGTCATGCGCCGATCGGAATCAACCGTTCCCTCGCCCGCGCGCCCGTTGCCGCACAAACTGTGCGCAGCGATGACCTCGGTCGCCCCCGCGCGAAACAGCCCTTCGATATCCGACGGGTCGAGCGTCTCGATCAACACGACGACGCGACTCACACGGCCCTCGGCCGTCAGGCGTGCAACGGTCTTCCGCACGTCTTCGGTATCGAACAGAGATGCCGCGATGATGGCGGCACCGCGGCGCGAGGGAAACGCCCGCGCCATGGATACCAGCCCGTCCAGGTCGCCCACGCGAAGCACCTGTGCGCCCACATCGCGACCCTCGACTTCCTGCTGTAGCAGCCCGTAATCGCCGCACGCGCAGCACGCAAGCCAGATCGCCTTCATCACTCGTCGCCTCCGCTCTTTTTGCCGCGCGCCGTGGCGGGAATCGTCAAGCTGACCGTTCCCTTTCCCGAGGCTCCCAGCAATTCCTTGACATCTTCGGGGTCTGCCGCCAGCGTCACCCACTCGATCTTGCCTTCACGCGTGGTGCCGGCATCTTCGCTGGTATCGATCACGTACGCGCCGCACAAACGATCGGTCACGCCATCTTTTTGCACGTACACGTCCACATAGCTGCCCACGCCCGTGGCGCCGCCGACCGAGTGCTCGGCATCGACCGCCACCGAAACGGCAACCTTGCCTTTAGGCACCTCGAGCTTGTGGCTCTCGGCCTTGGTGTAGACATTGCAAATCACGGCGTTTTTGGGAATGCGCGAGGTCGTCACGTCGCCGCGCACCTGACGCAGCTCGGTCGCCGCATCACGCGGCAACAGACTCGCCAGCCATTCCTGAGTTATGACATTAGTCTCGTCGAGGGTCTCGCCCGCATCGATATCGCGCGCCGCGACGCACACCTCAACGCGGTCGCCGCCGTATTTTGCCAACGTCTCGGCCTGGGCCTGCTCGGCTTGCGAGCGGATCGACGAGCCGTAGACCATGCAGAGCGCCGCGGCAAGCACGCCCGCGACCAGACTGATGGCGATGCGCTTGCTCTTGTTCACGGCCGCTCCTCTCAAGGTAGCACCGGGCAAATGCCCGTGCCATCATTGTCTGGGCGACCAGGGCGCAAAGCGGCGCAATCGCAATCTTGGTTTTACGTGTCAAACCAATTGCTGACCAAAAGCTGACCAGCCCGTCAAGCTCGTGGCAAGGTTTTGGTCAGAACGTCGGCAAAACGCATATTTCGAGGCGCTTTGGCAGCAAAAAAGCCGCCTCCCAAGCAGTTAGGAGACGGCTGTCATAGGAAAATTCAATTACAGATGGACATCGGGATCGAGCATTTGGGCACTCACACGCATGGATGACGCCAGGTTTTGGAACGTCTCCAGGCGCAGGCTGTCGATCTGTCCGGCATCTTCGGCCTCGCGAACGGCGCAACCCGGCTCGTGAGTGTGCGTGCAATCGCCAAACCGGCACGCACGCGACGCCTCGACGATCTCGGGGAAGGCACGCACCAGACCCCGCTCATGCCCCACAAGCGGCAGGCTGCGCAGGCCCGGGGCATCGGCGATCACGCCGGCGTCGCCCGGCAGCGCCACCATCACGCGCGCAACCGTGGTGTGGCGACCCTGGTCATCACGCTCGCGCACGCCGCCAGTGGCTAGCGCATCGTGGCCCAGCAGCGCATTGAGCAGCGTTGACTTGCCGGCGCCCGACTCGCCCAAGATCATGGCGCAGCTCCCAGCCGGCACGCAGGCGCGCACTTCGTCTAAGCCGAGGCCCTCGGCAGAAGACGTCACGATCACGCGCACGTCCGGACCCACCAGACGGCGCACGCGGTTCAGATCGCGCTCGAGCTCATCGGCCTCGCAGCGGTCGGCCTTGGTGAGCACCACCACCGGCTCAGCATCGCAATCGAGCGCCAACACCAGTGAGCGCGCCACGCGATCGAGCAGTACCTCGCCGGCGCCGAGCGCCTGCACGATCAGCACGCTGTCAACGTTGGAGCAGAGCACCTGGCGCTCCCCGCGGGCACGGCCACGCCAGCGCTCAAAGCTCGTACGGCGCGGCAGCACGCACTCGATGACGCCCATGTCGTGCCCGGGAGCACGGCGAACCGCCACGCGGTCGCCCACGGCGGGCAGCAAGACCTCGTCCCCGCCACGCGACTTGGCAAACCCTACGGCATGCTCGGCACGAAACGTGTCATCGTCAGTTGCTACCAGCGGAAACCCGCGGTCCAGGCGCACCACGGCACCGAGCTGCATCTGCTCGGGCTCCTCGGCCTGTACGCAAAAGTCGTCAAATGCAGCCTGCTGAGCCGCATCGACCGGCAGGTCATCGAACGCCGGAACATCCTGCAGCGCGTCAAGCCCCGGTACACTCGCCAGCAACTCCTCAGCAGATGCAGGGGCTTCGGTCGCAAGCTTCCGACGACGATCGCGCTTAGCCCGCGCCCCCGTCGTCTTTTTCTTCGCCTTAGCCTTAGCCTTAGCCACAAACGCCTCCCAGCACCAAAAATCACAACTGAGCAGGTATTTTACCCACAAAAAAAGAGCCGGTCGAGCAAACGCTCGACCGGCTCACACACTTTCCCTCAGCCAATGGTCTCGAGAGACTATCCGAAGGCCCGACGCCGGGAGGGGTTTCTTCTGAGCGATCCCGCAGCGCGAAGCGCGAGGACCAGCGAAGAAGAAACCCCGCAGGCGGTCGGGCCGGCGGGAAGGATGGCCTTTCGACCTACTCCTTCTCGACCGCGCGCATGATCGCCTTGTAGATCTCCATCAGCGGGATGATCAGGAAGGCCAGGCCCAGCGCGGCGATAACGCCCTTAAGCTCAAGCGTCACAGGGCCAAAGAACATCTCGGCAAGCGTCGGCTGCACGGTCACGATAACCGTCAACACCAGCGCCAGCGCGGCCGAAGCCCACAGCCACTTGTTCTGCTTCTTCATGCTAAACAGCGACGCACGACGGCTGCGCATATTGAAGCAGTGGAAGATCTCGACCATGTTGAGCGTGATGAAGGCCATCATCACGCCTTCCTCGTCGGCGTTGCCGGCAATCATATCGGAGATGTGGATGTAGCCCATGTCAAAGTACACGCCCACAAAGAAGCTCGCCAGCACCAGCACGGTGATGATCAGGCCCTGAACCACGCAGTCCAGGCCCATATTGCCGGCAAAGACACCGTCCTTGGCGTTGCGCGGCTTGCGCTTCATGATGTCGCCCTCGGCGTCCTCCATGCCCAGCGCGAGCGCGGGGAAGCAGTCGGTGACCAAGTTCACCCACAGCAGCTGCACCGGCTGGAAGATGGTAAAGCCGATGAGCGTGGCGATGAACACCGAGAAGACCTCGGCAAGGTTGGCCGAAAGCAGGAACTGGATGACCTTGCGGATGTTGTCGTAGATGCGACGGCCCTCTTCGCAGGCACCGATGATGGTGGCGAAGTTATCGTCGGCAAGCACCATATCAGCGACGTTCTTGGTAACGTCGGTGCCGGTGATGCCCATACCGACGCCGATGTCGGCGCGCTTGATGGACGGGGCATCGTTGACGCCGTCGCCCGTCATGGCGACGATCTGGTCGCGCGACTTCCAAGCCTCGACGATGCGAGTCTTGTGCTCAGGCTGGACGCGGGCGTACACGCCGTAGTCCTCGATGTGCGCGTCGAGCTCCTCGTCGCTCATGCGGTCGAGGTCGGCACCGGTAATGGCCTGGCTGCGGTCGGCGACGATGCCCAGCTGCTTGGCGATGGCCACGGCGGTGTCGATGTGGTCGCCCGTAATCATGACGGTGCGGATACCAGCGTCGTGCGCCTCGCGAATAGCGTCGGCAACCTCGGGGCGGACCGGGTCAATCATGCCGGACAGGCCGCAGAAGACCAGGTCGTGCTCAAGCGCAGCGGGGCTGCAGTCGGCGGGAACCTCGGTGTAGGTGCGGCTCGCCAGCGCCAGCACGCGCAGGGCCTCGTCGGCCATAGCCTTGTTGGCCGCCACGAGCTCGGCGCGGCGCTCCTCGGTCAGCGGGACGACCTTATCGCCCTCGTAGATATGAGTGCACAGGCCGATCACCACGTCGGGCGCGCCCTTGGTGTACTGCTCATACTCGCCGTCCAGGGTCTCGACGACCACGGACATCATCTTACGGCCCGAGTCGAACGGGGCCTCGCCCACGCGCGGGTGCTCGGCAGTCAGGCCAGTGAGGCCCGCCTTGCCGGCGTCGTTGACAAGAGCGCACTCAGTCGGCTCGCCCACGGCCTCGCCCAGCTCCTCGTCCCACTGGGCATCGGAGCACAGCGCCATGCCTGCCAGGAACTTCTCCTTGGGCGCAGCGAGCTCGTGCTTGACGACGGTCATCTTGTTTTGAGTAAGGGTACCGGTCTTGTCGGAGCAGATGGTCTGCGTGCAGCCAAGGGTCTCGACGGCAGAAAGCTTGCGGATGATCGCCTGGCGCTTGGCCATCTTGGTCACGCCGAGCGAAAGCACGATGGTCACGACGGCAACCAGGCCCTCGGGAATGGCGGCGACGGCAAGCGAGACGGCGACCATAAAGGTGTCGAGCAGGGCAGTCGGGTCGGTAAGGACGTTGCCCACGCCGTGACGGATGATGTCGACGCCAAAGATCACGACGCAGATGACGATCACCATGATGGTGAGGATGCGGCTGAGCTCGGCGAGCTTCACCTGCAACGGCGTGAGCTCTTCCTTGGCCTCGGCCAGGGCGCCGGCAATCTTGCCCATCTCGGTATCCATGCCGGTGCCGACCACGACGGCGCGACCGCGGCCGTACACCACGGTGGAGCCCATGTAGCACATGTTCTTGCGGTCGCCGAGCGGCACGTCATCGGTGCCCGCGGCGAGCTCGATCACGTTGGCGTGCTTCTCGACCGGCACGGACTCGCCGGTCAGTGCGGCCTCTTCGATCTTCATCGTGGCGCTCTCGAGCACGCGGCAGTCGGCCGGGACGGAGTCGCCCGCCTCGAGCATGATCACGTCGCCGGGCACGAGCTCGGCGCTCGGCAGGTGCACGAGCTTGCCGTCGCGCAGCACCTTGGACTGCGCCGCGCTCATTTCTTGCAGGGCTTCGAGGGCCTCCTCGCTCTTGGCTTCCTGGACCACGCCCAGCACCGAGTTGACGATAACGACGAACATGATGATGGCGACATCGGCAAAGTCCGCCTCGCCCTTGACCATGCCCGTGAGCGCGCTGATGACGGCGGCAACGATCAGCATAATGACCATGGGGTCTGCCATCTGCTCAAAGAAGCGCTTCCACAGCGGCGTCTTCTCGGCTTCCTCAAGCTTGTTAGGGCCTGTCTTGGCGAGGCGCGACGACGCC
>CABQNA010000063.1 GCA_902465425.1 uncultured Collinsella sp. | reverse complement strand
ATTCCCCTACCGTCCGTCCCTTCGGCACGCGAAGCCGAGGTTCGTCATCGTAAGATGCCGCCCAAGCGCCGCAACCTGATGGTTGCCGGCGTTGTGGCCGTCGCGCTCGTCGCCGGCGGCGCAGGCTATGCTGCCTGGAACGGATATCAGCAAGAGCAGGCTGCCGCTGTCGCCGCCAGTGCACACACGATGATGTCGGTGCAGATTGGCGTGCATGCCGCGGGCCTCGACTGCTCAACTGGCTCCAAGATTCCCGTACAGGTGAGCGGGCAGGATTCCGACGGTTCTTCCGTGAGCGAAACGCTCTACGTTGACGAGCATGGTCGCGGCATTAAGCTGCTGCCCGGCGATTATACGCTCTCCATTGCTGGATCCCCCATCGCGGAAGACGGCACCATCTACACTGTCCCGACCGCCAAGGCACAGGTCACCGTTAAGAGCGATGGGCAGGATTTGAGTGCCCAGGCCACCTTTAAGCTCAAGGTGCCTTCGGCCGACACGGTGACTGACGACCAGATCGATGCCGCCGCCAAGTATGCCGAGGAAGGCGGCGCGAGCTCTGCCGCCGCGGCAAAGATACTCCAGCAGGCGGCAATTACACGCCGCGATGCCGCCGCCAACGCCGTAAGCGCAAGCGAGGCACAGTCCGCCCGCGATGCCGACGCTCGACACAAGGCGACGAACCTGTATCAGCTCGATATTCCGGTTGAGTGGTATGGCAAGGTCGCAACCTGGCAAAACGGCAGTACGATGTGCATTTATCTGGACGGCGACACCAACACACCGCTCGTGACGCTCGTCGCGGTGCGCGACGGCGAGACCTTTACCCCCGACGACGGCGATACTGTTTTAGGCACGGTCAGCCTGGGCAACGGCTACACCGTCTATGCGAGCGGTCCTGTCTATCCGTACGTGATTCCGCAAACCGTTAATGGACGCACGCAGAACCCCGTGTCGACCTACCCCATGGATACGGCGATTGAGCTTGTCGAGCTCACGACCGGCAACCGCTACACATACAGCCAGATCAAAAACGACCTGGTCGGTAAAGACGGCAAGGCAGACGCCGCGACCAAACTCGAGACCGACTACCTCGCCCAGATTCTCCTGCCGAGCATCAAGGCCCAGGACTAGCCGGGCGCATCATGGTGCTCCCCAACCGTGATGAAGGGGCCAGGAGGTCCTGGCCCCACAGATCCGTAGATGGTTAGGCAAGGAGCCACTTCCATGCGGGAACAACGTGTACCACACCGTGCTCGCATGGAATATCGGCCTGCTCATCCATGGTAACGATTGCCGACTCGCCAAGATCGAACTGGGCCATCGAGGCATCAAGCGCGGCAATTTCGCGCTCGCGCGTTTTCTCACTTGCCATATCCACACTCACCTGAATCAGGCTATAAGCCCGCATGAGAAGTGCGTCCCCAGCCACAAAGTCCACCTCATGGTTTTTGCTCTTCTCTTTGATCAGCAAGCGGCAGACCGATCCGACCCTCACCGCGGGAGTCCTTCTTCTTAGCGCGTTGAACACTGCGGTCTCGAGCCTCTGGCCCTGGTCCAATGCCGATGCGGGAGAGAATGCTCCAAACATCGCAGGATCGACAGCGTAGACCTTAGACGCAGACCGCATGTTATTTGCCAGTGAACGCGTGAACTCCGGCACGGAGAACAGCAGGTAGGCATCCTCATAATACTCAAGTAAGTCGCTGAGCGAATTACGACTGACGGGTATCTGCCTGCTCTTGAACTCGTTGTACACTTTGTTCACCGACAGCTCTCGTCCCGAAGATGCCATACACCGCGTCAGGAACAGAGATGCCAGACGAGGGTTCTTGACGTCGTAACGTTCAACGACGTCCATGGCGACCGTTCGCGAAGCATATTCCTGTAGCAGCTGAATCGCGTCTGCGGGCGTCTGCTCAAGTGTCGCGATGAATCCCCCTCGTTCAAGATATCCGATCAGATGATGTCGAAGCAGCGCTGCATCGCTTGGGGAAAAGGTCGCATCTGGCTCGAAAACGCTCCCCGTCTTATATCGAACGTATTCCGAAAAACTCAACGGAAAAAGCTCTCGTATAAGAGAACGACCCCTGAACTCGCTCTTAAGTTCTGAGGACAGCATCTTAGAAGAGGATCCCGTCACATAGACGGTCGCTTTCTCCGTATCGACTACACGCCGCAGAAACGCACCCCATTCGGGAATTTCCTGGATCTCGTCAAAGAAAATGTAAGCGCCCTCGGTTCGAGCAGCAGGATGCAGCGCATAGAACGTGTCAAGCACGTCCGCCAGCAGCGATGGCTCATACGGGCGCAAGCGCTCGTCCTCAAAATTAAAGTAAAGCATCCGGTCAAGCTCGACGCCCCGGCCCTGAAGCCGCTGCATCTCCTGATACAGGCGATACGTCTTTCCACAACGGCGGGCCCCCACAACCACATTTACGATGTTGTCGCGCTTTGGCTCCTGTGGGTTTCCCAGATCAAGGTCTCGCTCAAAGACCTGCGGAACCCCCTGCTGTTCAAAGTCCTTTATTTTCTGGGCGATCAAGTCGTTGAATGCCATGATTCTCCAATCTTGCTCTCTAGCTAATCAAAATTATACTGATTCTTGATTAATTAGAGAGCAAGATTGTGTGTAGCTTGATTAACACTTAAGCAAGTTTTTCACCATTATTGCTCCGAAGGATATCGAGTGGCTAAGAGGACAACCGAGCTCGAATGCGACTCCCCGAGCAGCCAATTTGGCAGTCAATTTGGGACGGGGCTTTTTTGACTACCCTCCCCCTGCAGAAAAATCCCTAACGCAGTTGCGGTGAAATAGGGATTGCTTTTGCTGGTCAAACCGCAAAACAGTCCCTATTTCACCGCAACTTATTGGTGGCCTTTTGGGTGGCACTCAGCGCCACGGATCGGCTTCGAACATCGGCTCGCGCTCGGGGCGGCGATCGCTGTAGGGATCGTAGCCGTCGTCGTCCTCGTTCTCGGCACGGATGTAGGGGTCGCGCGGCTTGGGCGCCGGCTTAGGCGCAGGCTTGGGTGCGGCGGGTGCGGCATCGGTCGCCGGCGTATTCGTCTTATTCTCGTCTTTCATCTGCATAGCTCCTTGCCATGTACTCACGTTCAACATCATCGATTGTCGCACGAAAAAGGGCGGCGGACCCAATTGGATCCGCCGCCCTTGGCGTTCGGCTCAAAAGGCAGATTTTAAGGCATGGCCCAAAATCTACTCGGCGTCGGGAATCTCGTAGGTGGCCGCCGGCGTGTTGTCGCACACGACGGTAAAGCCGCCGTCCTTGTCGACATCGACCGTCACCTGATCGCCCTCGCGCACCGTGCCGTCGATGATAGCGGCGGCGATGGCATCCACGACCTCGCGCTGAACCAGACGCTTGAGCGGACGGGCGCCAAAGACCGGGTCCAGGCCGCCCACGGCGAGCATCTGCTTGGCCGCCGGGGTGATGGCAAGCGTCATGCGCTCCTTGGCCAGGCGTGCGCGGACGTCGGCAAGCTGGATGTCGACGATCTTCTCGATCTGCGCCATGCCGAGCGGATGGAACACCACGATATCGTCGATACGGTTGAGGAACTCGGGGCGGAAGGTCTGAGCCATGGCCGCGTCGACCTGATGGCGCATTTCCTCCTCGTCCTTGCCGGACAAATCGGCGATGGCCTTGGAGCCCACGTTGGACGTCATGATGATAATCGTGTTCTTGAAGGACACCTGGCGACCCTGACCGTCGGTCAGACGGCCGTCGTCAAGCACCTGCAGCAGCACGTTAAAGACATCCGGATGAGCCTTCTCCATCTCGTCGAGCAAGATCACGGAGTACGGACGACGGCGCACGGCCTCGGTGAGCTGGCCGCCCTCGTCGTAACCCACGTATCCCGGGGGCGCACCGATCAGACGCTGGACGCTGAACTTCTCCATGTACTCGGACATGTCGATACGCACGAGTGCGCGCTCATCGTCGAACAGGCACTCAGCAAGCGCCTTGGCGAGCTCGGTCTTGCCCACGCCGGTGGGGCCCAGAAAGAAGAAGCTGCCGATGGGCTTGTCCGGATCGGAGAGACCCGCACGGCTGCGGCGCACGGCCGCGGCAACGGCGGAGACGGCCTCGTCCTGACCGATGACGCGCTTATGCAGCTCGCCCTCCAGGCCCTTCAGCTTGTCGAGCTCGCCCTGCATCATCTTGGAGACGGGCACGCCGGTCCAGGCGCTCACGACCTCGGCGATCTCATCGGAGGTCACCTGCTCGTTGAGGCCCTCGCCGTCCTGCTGCTTTTGTGCCTCGAGCGCGGCCTCGGAATCCTGAATCTGCTGCTGCAGGCCCGGAATCACGGAGTAGCGCAGCTCGGACGCACGGCCCAGGTCGCCGTTGCGCGTCGCGCGCTCCTCTTCGCTCTTGGCCTCGTCAAGCTGCCCCTTGAGCTCCTGCACGTGATCGATGGCGTTCTTCTGGTTGAGCCAGCCGGCCTTTTGCACGTTGAGCTTTTCCTGGACCTCGGCGATCTCCTGACGCAGGGCCTCCAGACGCTCCTTGGAGGCGTCATCGGTCTCCTTCATGAGCGCCTGCTCCTCGATCTGCAGCTGGGTGAGCTGACGCGTGGTGGCGTCGATCTCAACCGGCATGCTGTCGAGCTCCATGCGCAGGCGGCTTGCGGCCTCATCGACCAGGTCGATGGCCTTGTCGGGCAGGAAACGGTCGGCGATGTAGCGATCGGAGAGGTCGGCGGCGGCCACGAGCGCGCTATCGGTGATATGCACGCCGTGGAAGATCTCGTACTTCTCCTTGAGGCCACGCAGGATCGAAATGGTGTCCTCGACGGTAGGCTCGCTGACCATCACGGTCTGGAAACGACGTGCGAGCGCCGCGTCCTTCTCGATGTACTTGCGGTACTCGTCAAGCGTGGTCGCGCCGATCGCGTGCAGGTCGCCACGGGCGAGTGCAGGCTTCAGGATGTTGCCGGCGTCCATGGAGCCCTCGGTGGCACCCGCGCCCACGATGGTGTGCAGCTCATCGATGAACAGGATGACCTTACCCTCGGACTTCTGTACCTCCTTGAGCACGGCCTTCAAGCGGTCCTCGAACTCACCACGGTACTTGGCACCGGCGACCAGCGCGCTCATGTCGAGCTCGATGAGGTCGCGGTCGCGCAGCGTGCTCGGCACGTCGCCGGCTACGATACGCTGGGCGATGCCCTCGACGATGGCCGTCTTGCCGACACCCGGCTCACCGATGAGCACGGGGTTGTTCTTGGTACGACGGGACAGGACCTGGATGGTGCGGCGAATCTCATCGGTACGGCCGATGACCGGATCGAGTTTGCCGGCGCGGGCCAGGTCGCAGATGTTGCGGCCGTACTGCTCCAGCGCCTCAAACTGAGTCTTATCCTCGGCAGACGTCACGCGGTCATCGCCACGCAGCTCCTCGTAGACCTGTTCGATGCGATCCTTGGTCACGCCTGCGTCGCGCAGAACGCGGCCGGCCTCGCCCTTGTCCTCGGCAAGTGCCATCAGCAGATGCTCGGTCACCACAAAGCTGTCGCCCATCTTGGTGGCCTTCTTCTCGGCCTTTTCGATGACGCGGACGAGCTCGTTGGACAGGCCCATCTGCTGGCCCTCGCCCGAAACCTTGGGCGAGTGGTCGATGGCATCCTGTGTGGAGCGTGCGAGCTGAGCCGGGTCGGCACCGATGCGCTCGATGATCACGGAGATATTGCGCTCGCCGGCACCGAGCAGGGCAGACAGCAGATGAATCGGCTCCACCGCGCCGGCCTGCGCATCGGCAGCCGTGCTCATGGCGGTCTGCAGCGCCTCGCGCGACGTCATTGCTAGCTTATCGATTCTCATGGAATCACCTCTCTTGGGGTGGCCGCCCTACGGGGCGGCTTCACGTTGTTCGAGAAGTATTGTTGCCAGCTTTGTACGATCTTATACACAAATCTAAGTCTCTATATATAAGATTTTCTGAGTGTTCCACGACATACAAACCACCACAAAGGGGACAGGCACCTTTGTGGTGGTTGCAGCCTCTATTTACTTGCCGAGCCCGTGCTTCCCGATTCGGCGCTCCAGGGCATCTCATCCTCGAACAGCCATGTACGGGCAGACCCACTATCGCGTGCAGTCTGCGGGTCAGGCAAGCAGGTCTGTTTATAGGCATCTTGGATACACTGACCCATAAAATCGTTGAGCTCGGTCTGGTCGCCCTCCATGACATAGGCGACATCGCCGTCCATGATGTAGATGCCCGGACCCTCATTGCCCTCGTAGCCCGGATCGTACGAGACATCACATAACTTTGCGCCGTTTGCAGTGTCCAGCTCGATGGAAGAGTGGCATCCGCCAACCATGTCGTTCGCTTTTGCCCGATAGGACGCATATCCGTACCAACGCTTAAATGTTTTGCCCTTGAGTAGCTCGGACGTCCTATCGATCAGGCTTGTATCCGTGGTATAGCGCATGGCCCCAAGCTGAATACGCGGATAATTGCTAATACCCAGCACAGCCGGCTGCTCATCAAAATCAACGGTAATGGCCTCGGGCTTGTCGTCGCCGGTCAGAAGTTCGACAGATTGAATCACAGGCTTGACCACCGGCTCCGTCACCGCAGCAGGTAGAAATGCCATACCGACAGCGCCCGCGCCAACCACAGCGATCGCAAGCGCCAAGACAATCAATCCAATACGGGCAGAACGGCTCACGGCAAAACACCCCACAATGCAAACCTTCGCCACCTGCACTAATGATACCGCCAGCTAACACTATTACCAAAAGAAGCCGTGCGCTCCTCACCACCACAAAGGGGACAGGCACCTTTGTGGTGGTTTTCGACGCTAACGGTCGACCATCTCGCGCCATGAGATTAAACTTGAATTGTTCTCTGAACATATCCATTTCTGCCTATCCTCAACAGATCTTTGTCTCGAGGAGCGCATATGAAGCCGTCTCATTCCACCGGTCGCAACGTCATCGCCATTCTCGCCATACCCATCGTGATGCTCTTCCTTATCGTCATCACGCCCTTTTCTTTTGGTATCGCCTCGCCCTTCGATCTTTGCGGGATGATCGACGCCGGCTCGCGTGCCACCTCGCTCTCCTTTGTCTGCCGTGGCGTGTTCTACGAATATGCAATTCCCACCGGAAGTTGGCAGTCCAAGTTACCGTTGCTCGGCAAGGTCGACGGATGCTCCCCCTATTTCTGCCTTGAACCTCAGGCGCTAAACTATCTGATCGACGACCAGCCACTCGACACCCTCGCCTACGACTACGCACCAAACACCGATGAGCGCCACATGAACCAAGTCCTCGACAAGATGCTTGGACAGTGCGGGCTCACCGAGGAGGCCGGTCGAACCATCTATAGCAACCAGCAATTAAAGCGAACAGAACTCCGCCGTGTCGGAAAAATCAAAGGGCGAAACGGGGCTGCCTACTGGCAGGCCTGGGCGACACGCGACAAGAGCGAATTCGGGCACAGCACCTATACGGTCACCGTCTACACCAAAGATGGAATCAAGGACGATGTTGACGATTTCGCGTCATCCAAACTCGGCATCCCCAAAACAACCAAACCCGCCAACCCGGATGAAATTCTGTAGAGCCGCTCATTAACATACCGCTCAACGATCACAACAACATCGAGCTCGTTCCCCACCGCCACAAAGGTGCCTGTCCCCTTTGTGGCGG
>CABQNA010000062.1 GCA_902465425.1 uncultured Collinsella sp. | reverse complement strand
GCACCCTCGAGACGCTCCTGCTGCACGCGCAGCATGTAGACGACGTCCAGCTCGGGCAGGACGGAATCGAGGTCGCTCGTCACGTGGTCGCAGCCCAGGACCTCGGGCGCCGGCGGCAGCAGCGTGCCGGGGGCGACGGCGTAGGTCTCGCAGCCCATGATCTTAAGGGCGGGGATCAGCGAGCCGCAAACGCGGGAGTGGGCGATATCGCCGACGACGGCGACCTTCAGACCGTGGAAGTCACCCTTGTGCTCCCAGATGGTGTACAGGTCGAGCAGGGCCTGCGTAGGATGGTTGTGCTTGCCGTCACCGGCGCAGATGACGCTCGCGGGCGAGTTCTGCGTGACGATGTAGGGAGCGCCGGCGTGCTTGTCGCGCACGACGATGCAGTCGATCTTATAGGCGTTAAGGGTCTCGACGGTGTCGACAAGGCTCTCGCCCTTGACCGTGGAGGTCGAGGAGCCACCAAAGTTGAGGCTATCGGCCGAAAGACGCTTCTCGGCGAGCTCGAAGGAGCTACGGGTGCGCGTCGAGGGCTCGTTGAACATGTTGACGATGGTCTTGCCCTTGAGCGTGGGGACCTTCTTGATGGCACGCTCGTTGACCTCGGAGAACGCCTTGGCGGTCTCGAGGATGAGCTTGATATCCTCTTCAGAGTACTCGGTAATGTCGATCAGGTGCTTATGGTTGAACGCCACGGTACTACTCACCTCCCAGCGGCGCGGAGCCCACGTGGGAACCCGGCGCGACGTCGTTAATCTCGACAGCGGTGTGGCCGTCGACTTCCTTCATATATAGGTGCACGTTCTCCTCATGCGACGAGGGAACGTTCTTGCCGACAAAGTCCGGCGAGATGGGGAGCTCGCGGTGGCCGCGGTCAACGAGGACTGCCAGCTCAATACGGCTCGGACGGCCCAGGTCCATGACGGCGTCGAGAGCGGCGCGGATGGTACGACCCGTATAGAGGATATCGTCCACCAGCACGACGCGCTTGCCGTCGACGCTGAAGGGAATGTTGGTAGCGTGGATCGCGGGAGCGAAATTGGTCGCATAGTCATCGCGGTAGAAGCTGATGTCCAGGCTGCCGAGCGGAACGTCGACGCCCTCGATCTCCTTGATCTCCTCGGCGAGCTTCTTTGCCAGAAGGTCGCCGCGCGTGACGATGCCGACCAGAGCGAGGTCTTCACAGCCCTCGTTGCGCTCGAGAATCTCGTGCGCGATGCGGGTCATCGCTCGGTTGACGGCGGTCTCGTCCATGATGACCGCCTTGGGGGAAGTCGTGCCCATCGATCTCCTTCCTCACATGTCTTGACTGCTGACACAGTCAAAAAAATAGATGCCCGACCGCTCAAAGCGGACCAGACACCCACAGGAAGGGCTGCTCTTTGGCAGCAATGTAATTCCATGTGGGTATCTCGTACCCCTTTAATGGTCAAGGGATAGTGTAGCCAACCTCGAGCTTAATTGCGAGCATAAATACAGAGCAATCCGTAAACGGAGCCCAATGCTCCATAAACCTATATATATTTGTGGGACGAGCTTGAAAACGCACGCACGAGCTGGCATAATCCCCTCTGCTGCACGCAAATCGGATCTACGTCCAGGGCCGTGGCGTGAGCACTATCGCCAAAAGAGGAATATCTCTGTGTAGATTACGCACAGGGAGCTGCTTCTGTGCTATAGTTCAGGCTTGTTTGTTAACGCGACATGTTCGTTTGTCGCCCAAGGAGGGTCAGTTATGTCCAAAGTTTGCGAAGTTTGCGGTAAGCACCCCGTTGCCGGTCGCTCCATCAGCCACTCTCACCGCGTCACCAACCGTAAGTTCCGCCCCAACATCCAGCGCGTCTACGTCGTCGTCGATGGTCACCGTCGCAAGATGAACGTTTGCTCCACCTGCCTCAAGTCCGGCAAGGTTGCGCGCTCCTAAATAAGGTCTTACCAACAAGTACCTCGGACTCTCCGGGTCAAAGACCTCGCGTTCATATAGAACTATTAGAAACCGCTTTCTTTTGAGAAGGCGGTTTCTTTTTCTATCTATCCAGGAATGCAAAACCAGAGCGAAAATGAGCTGCGTCCCAAATCTTGGACGCCCTTAATAGCGACTAGGCCGCGAGGGCCTGATTCCGGAACTCCTCCGGGGTCAGGCCCTTCAATCTCACCTGCCTCCGGCTCGTGTTCCAGTGGACTATGTATTCCTCCAGGTCGCGTTTGAAATCCTCGAACAGAAGTCCATCGTCGGAGCCCAGCAGGCCCTGCCGCCCGCCACCTTGAACTCGGTGACGTCCGTTCCCAGCTTCCGCCACGGGGCCCCGGCGTCGAAATCCCTCGCGATCACGTTCTCGAACGTCCCGCCGACGACGCCCCTGTACGAGTTGTACTTGTGGTAGGCCGTTTCGCGTCTGATACCGCAGCGAATCCCCATCTCTCGCATCATCTTGAGCACGGTCTTGTCGGCTATCACGGCCCCCTCTTCCGCCCCGAGGCACATCGCTATCTGCCGGTGCCCGCAGCCGTTGGCGGTGCGCGAGTAGATCTCGGCGGCCACCGGCGGCCTTCTGCTCGTATGTGTATCTGCCCCGCTTTCCGTCCATGCGCAGCAGCACCTCGCTCCCGAATACGCGCGCAGGGCCGCGACCGCTTCGGCCTTCGCCCTGGTCAGAGCCCGTCCCTCTCGACCAGGGCGCGTAATTTTTTTAGGTAGGCCACCTCGGCCTCGAGCCTGCGGCACCGCTCCTCGAGCTCCTCCTCGCGGGTCCGCGGCCTCGCCCTGGAACCGCTCGGCCGGCCCTTGGGCCTCGGGCGCAGGGCCTCCGCGCCGCCCTCGCGGTATAGCGCGCACCACTTCTTGAGCGGCGACATCGACATTATGCCGAACGCCGCCATCGCCTCGGTCTTCGTCATGCCGCCGTCGACGACGGCGGAGGCGGCGGCGACCTTCTGCTCGTATGTGTACCTGCCCTGCTTTCCGTCCATGCGCAGCAGCACCTCGCTCCCGAATGCGCGGTATATCTCCTGCCATCTTCTCACGGCTTCCGCGGGAAGCGAAAGGGCGATCGCGGCAGATTTATACCCGTGTCCGAGCTCGAAGAGCCCTATGGCCGCCTTCCTGGCCTCGACATCATGCTTCACCCTCAAATCAACGCGCATAAAGAAAGCCTCCCATTTCTCATGTCCAAGAAATGGGAGGCAGTTCACAACGGGACGGGCCTTGCTGTTATCGAATGTCAGGAGGGACAGGCGCAGCGGTTAAAACTGTCAGCCAGCCCACGAACGTTAATCCACGCGCTTGTCGCCCATAAAGAAGAGCGCCACCGTACCAGGTCCGGTATGCGAGCCAATCAGAGTACCGATGTCATTGATCTCAATCTTGCCTTTAAGCTGCGGAACCTGTTCCTCAATCAGCGCCGCAACTGCCTCGGCATCCTCACGGCACGCCGAGTGCGACATGATGCACTTACCCGAATAATCCACACCGTCCTGCACGTGTGCCATCATGGTCTTGGCCATCTCGGAAATCGCGCGCTTCTTAGTGCGAATCTTCTCACGTGGCGACAGCTTGCCATCGCAATCGACCGTCATAAGCGGGCAAATCTTAAGCGCCGTGCCGATGATCGCACTCGCAGCCGAAATGCGACCGCCTCGTAGGTAACTCGACAGATCGGTCGAGAAGAACCAGTGGTGCAGGTTGAGCTTGTGTTCCTCGATCCAGGCAGCCGTCTCGTCGAGTGAAGCCCCGCTATCGCGCACGTCGGCGGCATATTCCAGCAACAGGCCAAAGCCCGAAGACGCCGCCAGCGAATCGATGACGTGCACCTTGCCGCCCTGGGGATAGCGATCCGCGAGCATCTGCGCCGCGATGCAGGCCGATCCATACGTGCCCGAAATACCCGACGACAACGTCAGGTGCAGCACGTCTTTACCCTCGGCAACAAACGGCTCCCAAAACTCCTCGTACTCGCCCACGCTCACCTGAGACGTCTTGGGCATGGCGCCCGCGGCAATCTGGGCAAAAAACTTGTCCGGCGTAATCGACTGATACAGATCGTCCGTATAGACAACATCGTCGATCTCGTAATGAAAACACACGACAGGGATATTGCGCGACGCAAAGAACTCACGGGTTCGGTCGGCGGCGGATTCACAGGTCAGGACAAAATCACTCATATGAGGCTCCTTACTCATTGCTGCGCAAATTATCGCACAGTGAGCCTACATACGGTACATATGTCCACTATTTACCAAATCGAACCAAAAATAGCGAACATCTTTACCACCATCGTCTCCACCGGCCCCACGCATAAATATCTGAGAAAACACCTTCTGTCGTCTCCACTCAACCGCCATATCTACCTCAACTAAATCGATTTACCAAACCGTTCAGCCGACAATTCATCCGCTGGCGCAAAATCGAAACAAAAGCGGCGCATACTGATAAACGTTTGACGCTGTTTATCAGTTTTACCAGCTCCATCGGAAGGTGTTTCATGGTCGCATTCGATCGCAACCCGCAAGACTTTAAGTATCTGCGCCTGCTGTCGAGACAGTTCCCCACCGAACAATCCGCGTTTACCGAAATTATCAACCTCTCGGCCATCCTCAACCTACCCAAGGGCACCGAGCATTTTATGAGCGACGTGCACGGCGAGTACGAAGCCTTTATGCACATCCTCAACAACTGCTCGGGCGTCGTGCGCGAACATGTCGACGAGATCTTTGGCGACACGCTCACCTTTGACGAAAAGGGCGAGCTGTGCACGCTCATCTACTACCCACGCGAGAAGATCGAGCTGGTCCGCAGCCAGCGCGAGGACTCGCCCACCTGGTACAAAACAATGCTTGACCAGCTCATCATGGTCGCACGCTCGCTTTCAAGCCGCTACACGCGCTCCAAGGTGCGTAAGGCCATCCCGCGCGATTACGCCTACATCATCGACGAGTTGTTGCACACGCACCCGGACGAGAACAACTATCGCGTGCGCTATCACGAGCGCATCGTGGAGTCCATCCTGGAGACCGCCAGCGCCGACGACTTTATCGAGTCGCTCGCCTCACTCATCAAGCGCCTGGCCGTCGACCACCTGCACCTGGTGGGCGATATCTTCGACCGCGGCGGCGGCGCGGCCAAGATTATGGACCGCCTGCTCACCTACCATTCGCTCGACATCCAGTGGGGCAACCACGACCTGCTGTGGATGGGCGCTGCGGCCGGTGAGCCCGCCTGTATCGCCACGGTATTGCGCAACAACCTACGCTACGACAACTACGAGATCCTCGAGAACGACTACGGCATCTCGCTGCGTGAGCTTGTTGCCTTTGCCGATGCCACCTACACCGCCGGCGAGTCCATCACCCCGCTGATCAAGGCCATCAACGTGCTGCTCTTTAAGCTCGAGGGCCAGATTATCCAGCGCCACCCCGAGTTTGATATGACCGACCGCCTGCTGCTCGACAAGATCGATCACGACACCGGCACGGTCACGCTCGCTGACGGCAGCGTGTGGCCGCTCACGACCAACGACTTCCCCACCGTCGACCCGGCGGACCCCTATACGCTCACGCCCCAGGAGCAGCACATCATCGACAAGCTCGTGTCCGAGTTTGTCACCGCCGATCACCTGCATCGCCATATCGATTTCCTCTATTCCCATGGCTCGATGTACAAGGTCGCCAACGGCAACCTGCTCTTCCACGGCTGCGTTCCGCTCAACGAAGACGGCACCTTTAGCAGCATGAACTGCCTAGGCACCTGGCACGCTGGCCGCGATTACCTCGATTTTTGCGACCACATCGCCCGCCGCGCCTGGCGCGTGGGCGACCGCGACGCCCTCGACTGGATGTGGTACCTGTGGATTGGCTTTAACTCACCCGCCAGCGGACGCCTGGTGCGTACCTTTGAGCGCGCCTATATCGCCGATAAGAGCACCTGGGTCGAGCCGATGGACCCGTACTTTACGCTTACCAAGTCGCCCTCGGTCTGCGATGACATCATGCGCGAGTTTGGCGTCGCGCCCATGGCATGTTCGCCGACCGGACACATCATCAACGGCCACACGCCCGTTAAAACCACCAAGGGCGAGCAGCCCATCCGCGCCGAGGGCAAGCTGCTGGTCATCGATGGCGGCTTCTGCCGCGCTTACCATCCCAAGACGGGCATCGCCGGCTATACGCTCATCTCGAGCTCGCGCGGCTGCCGCCTCAAGTCGCACCGGGCCTTTACGACGGTTGCCGAGGCACTCACGCGCAACGTGGACATCGAAAGCGAGACCAACCGTTTTGACCAAGCGGACCGTCGCCGCATGGTGAGCGACACCGATACTGGTGCCAAGATCCGCAGCCAAATCCAAGACCTGCGTCAGCTGCTCGATGCATATAGAAACGGTGCTATCGAGGAGCGCGCCTAGCACCACCCGCGGGGATTGGCTAAACTTGCTGAGTTTGTCATCCCCGCGGCGCTTCGGCGCCAGCTTAAGGCAGGTACCATGCAAAAGCTCCTTGCGCAGATCATGAAATTTGGCGTCGTCGGTGTCATTGCCACGGTTATCGACTTTGGCATTATGAATCTGCTCCACTACGGTCTGGGCCTCAGCATCCTAATCGCCAACACCAGCGGCTTTATCGTCTCGCTCATCTTTAACTACCTCGCAAGCATGAAATACGTGTTTGCGCACAAGGAAGGCATGAGCCGCCGCCGCGAGTTCATCATCTTTGTCGTGCTGTCCGTGATCGGTTTGATGCTCAACGACGGCATCGTGCTGGCGCTCAACGCCGGCCTGGGACTCGAGGCCAATATCGCCAAGATCTGCGCCACCGCGCTTGTCATGGTCTACAACTTTGTGACCCGAAAAATCTTCCTGGAGGGCGACGAGACAAAATAGCTCGAAACCCCTGCAGCATTACGACGCCCACGGACGACGTGCACTCAGCGCAGTATCGTCCGTGGGTGCCGCTCGTTTACGGGCAAATTTTCAACGTTTGCGGATTAGCTCTTGAAAATTTGGCGAGTTCATATAGTTCTTGGCAAAGACCTTACGTTTCCCTTGTAAAAGCTCTAAAGTATCCTCTGCTCGATTCATCAACGCATTGGATGTGATTACGTGCGCAAGGCGCTGGCACAACCTCATACCAAGCAGTTCCTCAAGTTTGCTGTCGTGGGTCTTATCTCCTTTGGCATCGACTGGGGCATGCTCATTGCGCTCGTCGAGCTGTTCCACCTCGACTTTTTGATGAGCACCACGGTTTCGTTTATCACGTCCGTCGTGGTCAACTACTGGCTCAGCATGAAGTACGTGTTCGACCACCGCGAAGGCATGAGCCGCAAGCGCGAGTTCACGATCTTCACCATCCTGTCGGTGATCGGCCTGGGCCTCAACGACCTGTACATGTTTGTGGGCGTCACGTTTTTGAGCATCGGCTACCAGGCCATGAAGGCCATCGCCACGTTCCTCGTCACCTGGTACAACTACTTCAGCCGCCGCTTCTTCCTCGAGGGCGCACGGTCGTAGTCGATTCACTATTTGCTTGAATGTATAACCGGTTGGAATTCCCGTTCCAACCGGTTTTTTGTTTGCCGAGAGACCCGGCGACCCAGTCCTCTACGCATGAAAAACGGGCAGCCCGGATGTTTGTCCGAACCGCCCGTGGCTTATAGGACAAAATGTGTGTCCCGATAGAACATCCGTTTCCATCCA
>CABQNA010000061.1 GCA_902465425.1 uncultured Collinsella sp. | reverse complement strand
GCCAACGCTTCGTAGAAGCGAGGCAACGGGGGCCTTCATGCGCGAGGACGTTTTGGAAACTAAGTACGGGGACCCGCCCAAGCCGTCCGGTGGGATCAGAGTACCCTTGCTGTTACTCTGCTTTGCCCACAGAGTTGAGGTTGGTCATGCGGATCTTAACCAGCTCGGTGATCTCACGCATACCCTCCTTGGCCGGCTTCTTGGGATCGAAGCAGGCGGGGTTCTCGGCCATGTAGGCCATGAAGCCCTTGGTGTAGGCCTGACGCAGCTCGGTAGCGTAGTTAACCTTGCAGATGCCGTTCTTCACAGCCTCGGCAACCTGCTCATCGGGCACACCGGAGGTGCCGTGCAGGACCAGCGGCACGTCGACGGCGTCGCGGATGGCCTTGACCACGGACTGCTCGATGTGAGGATCGCTCGTGTACACGCCGTGGCTGGTGCCAACGCCAATGGCCAGCGAGGTGCAGCCGGTGCGCTCGACGAACTCCTTGGCCTCGGCAGGATCGGTGTAGGGGCTCTCGCCCTCAACCGCGGGACCGTCGTCCTCCTTGCCGCCAACCTTGCCAAGCTCGGCCTCGACGGGCACGCCCATGGCGCGGCCAGCATCGGCGACGGACTTGGTCAGGGCGATGTTGTCCTCGAAGGACTCGTGCGAACCGTCGATCATGACAGAGGTATAGCCGGTGCGGAAAGCCTGCATGCAGCGGTCATAGCCATCGCCGTGATCGAGGTGCAGAGCGACGGGCACGGAAGCGCGCTCGGCGGCAGCCTTGACCATGCCGTAGAAGTAGTCCAGACCAGCGGTCTTGATGGTACCCGGGGTGGTCTGCATGATGACGGGGGACTTGGTCTCCTCGGCAGCGGCCAGAACGGCCATAACAAACTCGAGGTTCTCGACGTTGAACGCGCCGACGGCGTAGTGGCCGGCCTGAGCGTCCTTGAGCATCTTTTCGGTGGTAACAAGTGCCATGAGCGTTTGCTCCTCTCCCTCGCCCGCATCTGGACATCGGGCGTACGTGTCCGCAAGGCGTTTTACCTTGCGTTTTACTGCGCTCATTGTATGAAATTCAGCGGCTTTGCATGTGCGAGATATTGAGCCCATGCAGGTCAATACAGTCGTTTTTGAAAAGCAAACGGAAGGGATCGAACCCAAGCGCGCGTGTTCGATATTGAGTTTTGAGTCTTGATCATCTTTCTTTTATAGAAAAGATAAGTAATCGAAAGGTGTTTTCTTGCTCAAAAAGAAAATGAACGAAAATAGACTCAACACAATTCCTACAAATTTAGCCGAGAATGGAGCAAACATGGCCCACGCAACAACCCGAGCTTTCGCCGATGAGCGTCGTTCCGCCATCATGGAGATGCTCGAGCATAACGCCTCGGTGCAA
Organism: uncultured Collinsella sp.; assembly: GCA_902465425.1. Classification (GTDB taxonomy): domain Bacteria; phylum Actinomycetota; class Coriobacteriia; order Coriobacteriales; family Coriobacteriaceae; genus Collinsella. Next base: position 6,323 of record CABQNA010000061.1, on the reverse strand, counting down.
GTGGCAGAAATCGCCCAGACCTTTGGCGTGTCCTCCGTTACCGCCCGCGCCGACCTGGACGCGCTCGCCGAGTCCGGCAAGTTGCGCCGCACGCATGGCGGCGCCGTGTCTCTCCAGAAGCGGCTGACCGTATCCACCCAGGATCGCCGCATCAACGTCAATGTCGCCGCCAAGCAGGCCATCGCACAAAGCGCCATCGAGCTCGTCAATGACGGCGACACCCTGCTCGTCGACTCCGGCACCACCGCTCTCGAGTTTGTCCGGCTCCTCGATCAGCGCGACGGCATCACCGTCATCACGGCCGACATTACCATCGCCGATTATATCGACGAGAGCATGCCCTCGGTCGATGTCGTCATGCTGGGCGGGGCACTGCGCAAAGGCCATCGTTATCTGTATGGACCGCTCACTATGCAGGCGCTCCAAATGGTCCATGCTGATCTGGCCATCATATGCCCCGGCGCCTTTGTCCCCCGTTGCGGCTTTACGACCGACTTTCCGCAGATGGCCGAGACCAAAACGGCCATGATCGCCGCGGCCCATCAAAGCGTCGCCCTCATGGACGCCAGCAAGGTTAACGGGCGTGGCATGTACCGCTTTGCCGAGCTGGCCGATGTCGACGCCATCGTGATGGACCGTGACCCCGATCATGCCGTTGCCACCTCGATCGCCGAGACCGCCGACGATGCCCGCCCAAATCTCCTCATCGCCGGTGCTTAAACAAAAACCACCACAAAGGTGCCTGTCCCCTTTGTGGTGGTTGAGCGTCAAAAGTGAAAGTATCGCTACTTGGAAAGCTCGTCAGCGAGGGCCTCGATCTGGGCGCGTGAGGCGTCGTTGAGCGAGCCCAGCACGGTCACCTTGTTCTGCGTCAGGGTGATGTCCTTCATGCCCTCGAGCTCCTTGGTCATAACCTTGGCAGCGGCGGGCGCCCAGGAACCGGCCTCGACGAGCGCCACCGTGCGGTTCTGGTAGGCATGCTCGGCGAGCGTATGGATGAAGGTGCTCATGAACGGGAAGATCTCGCCCTGATAGGTGATGGAGGCGAGCACCAGGCGGTCGTAACGGAACGCGTCCTCAACGGCCTCGGCCATGTCGTCGCGAGCCAGGTCAAAGACGGAGACCTTCTGGCCGCGGGCCTCGAGCGCAGATGCGAGCTCCTCAACGGCAGCTTTCAGATGGCCATACACGCTCGCATAGGCAATCGTGATACCCTCGTCCTCGGGCTGGTAGCTCGACCAGGTGTTGTAGGTGTCGAGGTAATAGCCCAGGTTCTCGCTAAGAACAGGACCGTGAAGCGGGCAAATAATCTGGATGTCCAGATTGGCGGCCTTCTTAAGCACGGCCTGCACAAACTTGCCGAACTTTCCCACGATGCCAAAGTAGTAACGGCGCGCTTCGCAAGCCCAGCCCTCGGGATCCTCGATGTCGTTGGCGCCAAACTTGCCAAAACCGTCGGCACTAAAGAGCACCTTGTCGGTGGACTCGTAGGAGAAGAGCACCTCGGGCCAGTGCACGTTGGGGGCGCCGACAAACGTCAGGCTGTGGCCGCCCAGGTCGAGCACGTCGCCATCTTTGACGACCATCTTACGCTCGGGGTAGTCGGTGCCAAAGTAGTTGGCCATCATGCGGAAAGCGCCCATGCTGGCCACAATCTGCGCCTGGGGATAGCGCTCCATAAAGGCGGCGATACCGGCGGAGTGATCGGGCTCCATGTGATGGACAACCAGGTAGTCGGGCGTACGACCATCGAGCACGGTCTCGAGGTTGCCGAGCCACTCGTCGACAAAGCCAGCGTCGACCGAATCGGCGACAGCGATTTTATCGCCCAAGATAACATAGCTGTTGTATGCCATGCCGTTCTCGGACACGTCGTACTGGCCCTCGAACAGATCGATGTCGTGATCGTCGACGCCAATGTAGCGGATATCCTTGGTGATCTCCATCAGGCAAAGCCTCCTAGATAGACAAAAGAACCCGTCTATCATAGCACTCGCCTTTAGAGCCACAGCTATCTGCCGGCATCCTTACCGATTGTTATTGAAATGCGATAAAGCTCCGTTTACCTGCACAAACTATGCGCGCGGTATTGCCGTGCTCTGTCGAATGATGAGCTGGCCGGGAATACGAATAGCAACGGTTTTGCCCGCCGTACCCGCCTCGGGAACCGCATGCTCAAACACCTCGCGTCCACGCTGATGCAAGTCGAATCGAACGGTCGTGAGCTCGTTATGCGCGACAAAGTCGTCGAGCGAGTCATCGACACCCACCACGCTCACGTCCTCGGGCACGCGCAACCCGCTATCGCGCAGCGCTGCAATTGCGCCATTTGCCATCTGGTCGTTTGCCGCGTAAATCGCCGTCATGGTGCGATCGTGCTCGGCCAGGTACCTGCCGGCCTCGTAACCGCTGTTGGCAGACCAGTCGCCCTCGAGCGGCGCCTGTGGCTTAATGTGCTTACGCTCGAGTGCATCCTGCCAACCGGCGCGACGAAATTGCTCGTCGACCGAGAACGACGGGCCGCCAATATAGCGAATTTGCTCGTGCCCCAGCTCAAACAGATGATCCATGAGCAGCAGCGAGCAGCCGTAATGATCGGAGTCGACCGTGGTCACCCGCGGGTGCGCGTACATGGTAACGATGACCGTGCCAATGCCCGGCAGTGGATCAAACGTCTCAAAATCGGGCGCCATGCGGCTCATGCCGATGATGATGCCGTCCACCGGCAATGCGGCCATACGACGCGTGGCCTCGGCAAGCGAAAACTCCTCGGTCTTGGACATCTCGACCAGCGTGATGGCGCAATTATGCTCGCGAGCAGCGCTGGCGATGCCGTCGATCATTGAGAGGTTGCCAAACTTGGTGACATCGTTGACGCACAGGCCGACCGAATGGTAACGGCCGTCGCGCAGCGAGCGACCGGCATAACTCGGACGAAAGCCAAGCTCTTGCATAGCGGCTTGCACGCGCTGGCGCGTCTGCCCGTTGACGTTAGGCAAGCCGTTGGCGACGCGAGAAACCGTCTGCTGCGAAACGCCAGCAGCGCGGGCGACGTCGGCCATGGATACCGGACGCGTACCCGTATCGTTGAAAGGGCGCCTTGCCACAGAATCACCTTCACCCTTGCGAGATCTGAATAGCGTGAATGCCGACCCGGGCAGAGATACACCCCGCGCCGGGGCCCGCTATCGTCGGACGCATGTTAACGTACTCTACTTTTTCTATCTGCATCTCTTCTGCTTTATAAGTCCATACGGCAGTACCGTTCACGGCTGTATTTCTACCGATTACCGGATTCTCAAAAAAGGAGATACATTGTGTTATGAGTACGTTAACATACCCTTTAACGTGCGGCGCCGCGAACGTCTGGTTTGTGGTGCTCAAAATTGTTAACGTACTCATAATGACACGGACCAGTCTCTCCGGCGTCAAGGAAAGGACCCGTATGACCGCCCTCGACGAAAAGACACTCGCCACGTTCACCAAGCTATTTGAGGAGGAGTTTGGCCCCATCGGCGACCGCCAGGTGCTCTACGTGCACGCGCCCGGCCGTTCCGAGATCAGCGGCAACCACACCGACCACGAGGGTGGCCACGTTATCGCCGGCTCGCTCGATGTCGCCGTTGACGGCATCGCCGTGGCGACCGACTCCAACAAGATTCGCGTCGCCGACGAGGGCTATCCTACGTTTGAGATCACGCTCGACACGCTGGATATTCAAGAGTCCGAGAGGGGCACGTCCGCGAGCCTCGTCCGCGGCATGGCCCACGAGATCGCAGCGCTTGGTGTTGAGCCCCAGGGCTTCGACTTTGCCTTCACCTGCTCCGTCCCCTCGGGCGGCGGTCTTTCGAGCTCCGCTGCTGTCGAGGCGGCATACGGTCGCGCCATGGAGACGCTCTGGGGCGCACCCGCCATCGAGCCCGTCGCGCTCGCCCAGATGAGCCAGCGCACCGAGAACAACTATTACGGCAAGCCCTGCGGTCTGATGGACCAGGCCGCCGTTTGCTTGGGCGGCCTCGCCTACATGGACTTTGAGGATCAGGCCCAGCCTAAGACCCAGAAGCTCGAGCTCAACTTTGAGGATTACGGCTATGCGCTCGTGCTCGTTAAGGTCGGTGCCGACCACGTGGCCGCCACCGATGACTACGCCGCCGTTCCGCGCGAGATGCAGGACGTCGCTGCCGAGTTTGGCAAGGCACGCCTGTGCGAGGTCGATGTTGCCGATTTTGACGCCAAGCTCCCCGAGCTGCGTGCCAAACTGGGCGACCGTGCCTGCCTGCGCGCCGTTCACTACTGGTACGAGAATGGCCTGGTCGATAAGCGCTGGGCGGCCCTGAACGCCGGCGACATCGATCAGTTCCTGGTCCTGACGCGCGAGTCCGGCGCCAGCTCTGCCATGTACCTGCAGAATGTCGTTGCCAAGCTGGGCTCCGAGCAGCCTTCCATGTATGCCCTGGCGCTGGCCGAGCACGTGCTCGACGGCCGCGGCGCCGTTCGTATCCACGGTGGCGGCTTTGGTGGCACCATCCAGGCCTTCGTGCCGCTCGACCTGGTCGACACCTTCATTGCCAAGATGAACGGCTGGCTTGGCGAGGGATCTGCCCGCCACTACGCGATTTCTGGCAAGGGGGCTTACGCGGCATGGCTGTAATGACTGACGTGCGCAAGGCTGTGCAGGGCCTGATTGAGTATGCCATCCATCGATCGATGATCGGACAGGACGATCGCATCTGGGCGTATAACACCATTCTCGAGTGCATCGGCGCCACAGGCCCGGCGCTCGACATGGCCTGGGCGCTCCAGGTCGAGAAACTCTCGCTCTTGCACCCCGATACCCTGCCCAACTTTGACCTGGAGGGCACGCTTGCCGTGCTTTCCGAGGCCGCCGTTGCCAACGGTGCTGCCGAGGACACGGTGTCGGGCCGCGACCGCATCGCCATGCGCATCATGGGCGCGCTCATGCCGAGGCCTTCGGTTGTAAACGAGGAATTCAACGGCCGCATGGGCGTCAACGAGCCCCGCGCCGCGACCGACTGGTTCTACGGTCTGTGCTGCGACGCCGGCTACGTGCGCCGCGCCGCCATCGCGCGCAACATCAAATGGAGCACCCCCACCAACTGGGGCGATCTTGAAATCACCATCAACCTGTCCAAGCCTGAGAAGGACCCGCGCGATATCGCCGCGGCAGGTGCCGCCAAAAACACGAGCGAGAAGTATCCCGCCTGTCAGCTCTGCATCGAAAACGAGGGCTACCCCGGACGCTCCGCCGCAGCCGACGGCGGCGCTCACCCCGCCCGCCAGAATCTGCGCGTTATCCCCATTAAGCTCGACGGCGAGCGCTGGGGCTTCCAGTACAGCCCGTACGCGTACTTTAACGAGCACTGCATTGCCATGAGCTCCGAGCATCGTCCGATGCACGTCGACCGTAAAGGCCTGACCTGCCTGCTCGACTTTGTGGACCTGTTCCCGCACTACTTTATTGGCTCCAACGCCGACCTGCCCATCGTGGGCGGCTCGATTCTGTCGCACGACCACTTCCAGGGTGGCGCACACGTGTTCCCCATGATGCATGCCGCCGAGGTCTCGCAGTTTAGCGTGCCGGGCTTTGACCAGGTCAGCGGCACCGTGTTGCAGTGGCCGCTTTCGGTGCTGCGCCTGCGCTCGCACGACCGCGGCGCACTGCTCGATGCCGCCGAGAAGATTATCCTGGCATGGCGCGAGTGGACCGATGAGTCGGTTGGCGTCATCGCGCACACAGCCGATGGCGTGGCGCACAACACCGTGACGCCCGTCATCCGCCGCGTCGACTCTCGCGGCAACGCCGGCGGCGAGATCTACGAGGCCTACCTGGCGCTTCGCTGCAATATCACGACCGACGAGCATCCGCTGGGCGTTTTCCACCCGCATGCCGAGTATCACCACATTAAGAAGGAGAACATCGGCCTGATCGAGGTCATGGGCCTGGCTATTTTGCCGCCGCGCTTGGTTCCTGAGCTCGGTGCTGTCCGCGAGCACCTGCTGGCGGCCAAAGCCGATGCTAGCTACGACCTTGCCGGCGCGCTCGAGGGCGACGACCTTTGCCGCAGCCACGCCGCATGGGCCGAGGATATCTATGCCCGCCGCGCCAACGAGCTTACGACGGACAACGCCATCGACATCCTGCACGAGGAGGTCGGCGTGGTGTTTGGCCACGTGCTCGACAACGCCGGCGTCTTTAAGTGGGACGAAGCCGGCCGCGCCGCCCAGCAGCACTTTATCGACTCGCTGTAATGATCCCTTGGGGACGGAGGAAAACTGATCACTTCGTCTTCAAGACAACGGCG
>CABQNA010000060.1 GCA_902465425.1 uncultured Collinsella sp. | reverse complement strand
TTTGTGCAGGTCAGAAGCCGTTTATCTCGATCTGTAACATCTAGCCGAGTATTTCGGCCCCAGCTGTTACAGATTGAGATGAACAGGATTGCTCTTTCCGAAGAATCTAAATCTGTAACACGTAGCCCGCTTTTGACCGTCTACCTGTTACAGATCGAGACAAACGGAGTAGGACCTAACCCCGTATGTCCCTAACAGTCGAGCGTTCGACCAGCGTACTCGGCACATGAATCGCCTCGATAGACGAGCTCTCTCCAATCGCCGCCTCAAACGCAAGCTTACCGACACCGCGCAAATCAAATCGCAGCGTCGTCAGCCGATTGTGAGGAACAAGTCCCTCGAGTGCGTCGTCGATACCAACCACGCTCACGTCGTCGGGCACGGACAGGCCCGCGTTCTCGAGCGCGGCGATAACACCCAGCGCCATCTGGTCATTTGCCGCAAGCACGGCAGTCGGCGCCTGCGACCCGCCGGCAAGCACCTCGGCGGCAATCCGCTCGCCCATGGCGTACCCACTGTCCGCACTCCAATCGCCACGCAGTATCGGAGCGGCATCGACATGAGCACGACCCAGCGTATCGCGCCAACCGGCCTCACGAAAACGCGAGGAAATCGAGCTTTCCGGACCCGCCACAAACCGCATATTCGAGTGACCATGTTCCAGCAGATAATTGGTCAACAGCTCGCACGAACCATACTGGTCGGAGTCGATCGTCGTGCAGCGCGGATGCGCATACATGGACAGGATGACCGTTCGCACTCCCGGCTGGGGAACAAACTCCTCAAAATCGGGAGCCATGCGGTTCATGTTGAGAATCATGCCGTCGACGGGTCGCTCGACCATGCGGCGCGAGGCATCGGCAAGTGTATAGGGCTTGTCGCCGCCCATCTCGATCATAGTGACGGCAAAATCGTGCTCGCGCGCCGCTTGCATGATACCCTCGAGCGTCGCCAGGTTACCGACACGTGTGATGTTGTACATGCACAGGCCAATAGAACGATACGATCCGCCGCGCAACGCCGCTCCAGCAAAATTGGGACGAAAGCCCAGCTCTTCCATGGCGGCCAGCACACGCTTGCGCGTCTTTTCCGTCACGTTGGGCATACCGTTGACCACGCGAGACACAGTCTGGCGGCTCACGCCAGCGAGCGCCGCAACCTCTGCCGCGCTCGCCGAACGACCATTCCTTGTCTGCTGAGCCATGCCTTCCACGCTAACCTGCTTCCCAACTATTCCCCGCGCCCATGGCGCATCGTACATACATTGATAACGTGCTCATGATACCCGAGCCATATACCACAACATGAAAACTTCTGTCAATCAAAACCGCTTACCGAACAAATACAACCGTTCGCGGCTGTTTGAAGTTGTTTTGTTTCTATACATCCCAGCCGGATGTTAACGTGCTCATTGTCAAATGTTCACGTGCTCATTTTGGTTCTAATCATTTTAAGATAGTGTTTATCGGGCTTTTTCACCGCTGAACGCTAACCAGGGAGCCTCCTGAGCGCAAACGCACAATATCGAACAGTGAGACGAGAGGGTGTATACATATGTCTTTGCTAAACCGCGTACAGCAGCTGCCGAAGGGCTTTGTTTGGGGCGCCGCAACCGCCGCGTACCAAACGGAAGGTTCCACGAAGGTGGCAGGCAAGGGTAAGACCATGTGGGACGATTACCTTGTCGCCCAGGGTCGCTTTTTGCCCGACCCGGCCAGTGATTTCTACAACCGCTACGAGGAGGATATCCGCCTTTCTGCCGAGCATGGACTCAACGCCATCCGTGTGTCCATCGCCTGGACCCGCATCTTCCCCAACGGCGACGATGCCGAGCCCCTCGCCGAGGGCGTTAAGCACTACCACGAGCTGTTCGCCTGCTGCAAAAAGTATGGCGTCGAGCCCTATGTGTCCCTGCATCACTTTGACTCCCCCGCCGCCCTGTTCAACCAGGGCGACTGGCTCAACCGCAAGACCGTCGACGCCTATGTGCGCTATGCCGAGTTCTGCTTCCGCGAGTTCCGCGAGGTCAAGAATTGGTTCACCATCAACGAGCTCATCAGCCTCTCGCACTCCCAATACATCCAAGGCAACTTCCCGCCCAACCATCACTTTGATGTGACGAGCGGCATCCAGAGCCAGCACAACGAGCTCGTTGCCCACGCCCGCGCCGTCAACCTGTATAAGGATCTTGACGAGACCGAGCACCTGGGCGGACGCATTGGCATGGTCAACGTCCTGACGCCGGCATATCCTGCCACCGACTCGCCCGCCGACCAGCACGCCGCCGACCTGTACAACGCCTTCTACACCGACTTCATCATGGACGGCGCCTTCCTGGGCCACTACTCCGCGCGCACCCTCTCACTCATCAACGAGATTCTGCGTGCCAACAACGCCACACTTACGGTTGAGGACAGCGACATGGAGGAGCTCGCCAAGGCGGCGCCCCGCAACGATATGTTCGGCCTCAACTACTATCAGTCGGCGTTTATCGCCGCCTACGATGGCGAGTCCACCAACAGCTTTAACGGCACCGGAGACAAGGGCACCTCGTGCTTTAAGTTTAAGGGCGTCGGGCAGCAGGTCGATATGCCGGGTATCCCCACCACCGACTGGGATTGGCTCATCTACCCGCAAGGCCTCTACGACACGCTCAAGCGCATCAGCGCCACCTATCCCAACCTCCCCGTCATCTATATCACCGAAAACGGCCTGGGCCACAAGGACCCCGAGCCCGACGCAAACGGCATCGTCGCCGATCCCGAGCGCATCGACTTTGTCGACCAGCACATGGAGAAGGTGCTCCAGGCGCGCGCCGAGGGCGTCGACGTCCAGGGCTACTTTATCTGGAGCCTGCAGGACCAGTTCTCGTGGGCCAATGGCTATAACAAGCGCTACGGCCTGTTCTACATCGACTTCGACACGCAAAAACGCTACATCAAGCAGTCGGCACTCTGGTACAAGGAGCTCGCCGACACCATGGCGGACGCGCAGTAGCGCATCGCCTCGCTTTCTCCCGAGAAGGGAGCGGCCCTATGCGATACAAACCCAGCCGCTCCCCTCTCTCCCCCTGGGACCGACCCCGCCTGCACCCGGGCTTTTAGCAAGCGGGAGACCATATAGGTTTTCAATGTCCATGCCATTAAGATTTCATGCAAAGAGGAGCGTGAACTATGGAATCGATCGTTAAGTTCTTGGAGAAAGGTCAGCCGTACTTCGACAAGGTCTCTAAGAACATCTACCTTCAGGCCATTAAAGACGGCTTTTTGGCAGCAATGCCCATCATCCTGTCTTCTTCTGTCTTCCTGCTTATTTCAACCCTGCCGGGCGTTGTCGCCACGGTCGGCGGCTTTACGCTGCCCGACTGGTGGAACGTCGACGTCGTGAACTTCTGCAACAAGGTTTACAACTTCACGATGGGCGTCGTGGGCATCATGGTCGCCGGCACCACCGCAAGCGCGCTGACCGGCTCCAAGAACCGCCGCATGCCTGCCGGCAAGGCCATCAACGCCACGAGCACCATGGTCGCCGCCATGTGCGCTATGCTCATCTTGGCCGTTACCCAGACGAGTGCCAAGATCGACGGCGCCGATGTCTCGGTGTTCTTTACCGACAACATGGGCACCAAGGGCCTGCTGAGCTCCTTTGTCGCCGCATTTGCCACGGTCAACATCTATGCCTTCTGCATTAAGCGAGACATCACCATCAAGCTGCCCAAAGAAGTCCCCGGCGCCATCGCCCAGAACTTCCGCGACATCTTCGCCTTCAGCTTCTCCATCCTGTTTGTCGCCGTCATCGACGTTATCTGCCGCACCTGCTTGGCCGTCCCGTTTGCCAACGTCATCTCCACGCTGGTGAGCCCGCTGTTCGCCGCTGCCGATTCCTACGCCGGCCTCGCCCTCATCTGGTTCATGATCCCGCTGTTCTGGTTCATGGGCATCCACGGCCCCTCGGTCGTTAAGCCTGCCCTCAACGCCGCGCTGTTTGGCAACATCACTACCAACCTCGCCACGCTGCAGGCCGGCGGTCACCCCGCCCTCGCCCTGACCGAGAACTTCGGTAACTACATCGGCGAACTCGGCGGCACCGGCGCCACGTTCATTGTCCCGATCATCTTCCTGCTCTTTATGCGCTCCAAGCAGCTCAAGGCCGTCGGCAAAGCCTCTGTCGTACCCGTGATGTTCGCCGTCAACGAGCCGCTGCTGTTCGCCGCGCCCATCATCCTCAACCCGTACTTCCTGATTCCGTTCCTGTTTGCCCCCGTGGCCAACGTCCTCATTGGTAAGTTCTTCATCGACTTTTTGGGCATGAACGGCTTTATCTATGCCATGCCGTGGGCACTCCCCGGACCGATCGGCACCTTCATCGACACCAACTTCCAGCCGATCTCTCTGGTCCTGGTTGTCGTCCTGCTGGTCGTTGACTTCTTGATCTACTACCCGTTCTGCAAGGCCTACGACAACGTCCTGTGCAAGCAGGAGGCCGAGACCCTGGCCGAAGAAGAGGCCGAGGAGACCAAGGCCGTCAAGACCGCTGCCGCCCCCGCCGTTGAGGCTCCCGTTGTCGAGACCGCTTCTGCCACTGAGGCCTCCGCAGCTCCGTCCGCCCTTAAGGGCAAGGACCTGAGGGTTCTGGTTCTGTGCGCTGGCGCCGGCACCTCTGCACTGCTCGCCAACGCGCTTAAGGAAGGCGCCGACGAGCTGGGCATCGACATTACCGCCAACGCCGGTGCCTACGGCAGCCACTACGCCATCATGGACCAGTACAACGTCATCGTCCTGGCTCCGCAGGTTCGCACCTATTACAACGAGATGAAGGCCGACACCGACCGCCTGGGCATCACGCTGCTGTCGCCCAAGGGCAAACAGTACATCGACCTCACTAAGGATCCCAAGGGTGCCGTCGCCTGGATCGAGGAAAACCTCGAGGCATAAGACGCTGACACCACCTGCCGCTCGCAGACAATAAATGGCCCGTGCATCGATGTGTGATGCGCGGGCCATTTTGTTTAGACCGCACCCGTCCTCCTGTTCACCTCGATCCGTAACATCTAGCCGAGTTTTTTGGTCCTAGCTGTTACAGATCGAGGTGAACGCACAGGCCAAGCCGAAAATCTCAATCTGTAACATGTAGACCGCTTTTGACCGCTTAGATGTTACAGATCGAGACAAACGGAATAAGCCGAGCCGAAAGATCTCAATCTATAACATCTAGCAGGGATTTTCGGTCCTAACTGTTACAGATTAAGATGAACAAGCCGAGCACGTCTACGCCCGCAGGTCCTTTACGCTGGAACGTTCGACCAACACGCCTGAGACGAGCGTGCGGCTTCTGGAGCTCGGGGCTTCCAGACCGGCGACGACCTCGTTAAGCGCACGGACGCCCAGCTCGCGGTGGCGAAACTTCACTGACGTCAGAATCGAGTTGGGAATCGTCTTGTAGAGCTCATCGTCGAAGCCGATCACGGACACATCATCGGGCACACTGAGTCCTTTGTCACGTAGAGCCATCATCACGCCGTTTGCCATGCAGTCGTTAGCAGCGAGGACCGCCGTGCAATCGGGTTTATCGGCAAGCACAAGGCCCGCAGCATAGCCACTATCCGCATTCCAATCGCCTTGCAGAGGCTCGGGCGGCTCAATGCCACGCGCCTCGAGCGCCGCACGCCAACCTTTCATACGACACTGGCTCGACAGCGACTCTTTCTTACCAGAGACGAAGTACACGTTCTTGTGCCCGCGATTTAAGAAGTACTCGCACGCCATGCGCGCACCACCCTCTTGGTCGTCACTAACGGTAGAGCAGGTAGGATGCTCCATCGACGTGATAATCACCGTCTTGAGGTCTTTCGGCGCCTCAAAGGTATCAAAGTCATCGACCATCTGGCGCAGGTTGAAAATCATGCCGTCGACGGGAAGCTGCGACATCCTACGTGCCGCTTCGGCAAGGGTCATCTTCTCCCCCGCCCGCTTTTTAATCATCGTGAGCGCAAAGCCTCGCTCTGCGGCGGCATCGGCGATACCGTCAATCATGTCCACGTTGCCGCCCGACAAGTGGAACAGCACCACGCCGATGCACCCGTAACGGCCCAACTTGAGTGAACGCGCGGCAAAGTTCGCCCGGAACCCAAGCGCTTCCATGGCAGCATGGACCCTATCGCGCGTCGACTCTCGCACGCTATCGGGCTCGTTGATCACACGCGACACCGTCTTGAGGGAAACACCCGCGGCAACCGCCACATCGTTCATTGAGACGCTTTTCTTGTCCATCGTTGCCACTGCTTCTCCAGTCGGTTCCCTATCGATCGTTCTTTGCGTTCTAGCATACACTACCTGCTCGGTTTTCAAATTTGCCGTTTACCGGACAATACCGACCGTTCACCCGTAAATCCTTGTTGCTCTTCCAAAAATGTCTTACGTTGTCATTAACGAAATGACAACGTTGTCATTTCGCAATGCCTTCCTTAAGCGGGAAGGTTTCCGGGCAGTCCTGACCATCCATCGACGACCAGTTCCATCCACATGCATCGCGCATCAAGTAGCAAAGGAGCTCTATGGACGCCATCGTAAAGATGCTCGAAAAGCATCAACCGTTCTTTGAGAAGATCTCGAGGAACATCTACCTCCAGGCCATTAAGGACGGATTCCTTGGGTGCATGCCCATCGTCCTCACCTCTTCGATCTTTCTGCTGATCGCCACGCTTCCCGGCGTGGTCGGCATCACGTTGCCCCAGCCGCTCATCGACTGGTGCAACAAGCTGTACAACTTCACCATGGGCGTCATGGGCATCATGGTTGCCGGCACCACCGCCAAGAACTTTACGGCTTCCATGAACCGTCGCATGCCCGCCGGCAAGGTGCTCAACGACGGCTCCACCATGGTTGCCGCCCAGTGCAGCATGCTGCTGCTCGCAGTCACGCAGTTCACCACCAAGTTCAACGGCTCCGAACTTTCGGTCTTCGATTGCACCAGCATGGGCACGCGCGGTCTGTTCTCGGCCTATATCGCCGCGTTCATTACCGTGTGGGTCTACAAATTCTGCGTCTCGCGCGATCTGACCATTAAGCTGCCCAAGGAGGTCCCGGGCGCCATCGCTCAGAACTTCCGCGACATTATTCCCTTTGGCGGCGCCGTCATCATCTGCGGCATCATCGATGTCATCGTGCGCAACCTCATGGGCGTTCCGTTCTCCGAGCTGCTTATCAAACTGCTCTCCCCGCTCTTCACTGCAGCAGAGACCTACCCCGGACTCATCCTTATTCAGGCAGCCACCGCATTCTTCTGGTTCATCGGTGTCCACGGTCCTTCGATTGTCCAGCCGGGCATCGACCCCATCCGTCTTGCCAACCAGGCCGAGAACCTGCAGGTTCTGCTGGCCGGTGGCCACCCCGCCCACTCCCTCACCTTTAACATGTCGCTCGTGGGTGAGTTCGGCGGCACCGGCGCCACGTTCATCGTACCGCTTCTGCTGATTCTCTTTATGAAGTCCAAGCAGCTCAAAGCCGTCGGTAAGGCCTCGATTGTTCCTGTTGCCTTTGCTGTCAACGAGCCGCTGCTCTTTGGCGCACCGATGATTCTTAACCCCTACATGCTCATCCCCTTTGTTGCCGCCGGCTGCGTCAACGTGAGTGTTGCCAAGTTCTTTATCGATAACGTGGGCATGAACGGTTTCTCCTTCGTGGTGCCTTGGGCCACCCCCGCCCCCATCGGCATTTTCATCACCACGAACTTTCAGCTTATCGCCCTGGTATTTGTTGCGATCATCATCTTGCTGGACGCCATCATCTACCTGCCGTTCTTGAA
>CABQNA010000059.1 GCA_902465425.1 uncultured Collinsella sp. | reverse complement strand
AATGGGTAGAGCCATACGACAGAACTCCCCCACCTGGTCGGCAGCGATATGGACTGGCGTGCGACAGGGCAGCAAGCGCGATAGGAACGGCGCTGCATGCTGGGCAAACGCTACATCGGTGCGGCGCGCACGGCGGGTGTCGACCAGATAGGCTACGTCGCCCGAAGCAAAGCAGTATGCATCGGCCGGCAGGCGCAGATCGTAGCTACCACCAGCCGCCGGCGCGATTTTGGCGGCAAGGAGCGGTGGGCGCTTAGACAGCGCCTCGTCCTCCCCTTCCGGAGGCATCTCAACCGCCACGTCATAGGTGCGATGCGTCGTCGTCCCCCGCGACCAGGCGGGCTCAAAGGAGATGGTCTGGCCGCGCAGCAGGTCCAGCACATATACGATGCTATGCTCGGACAGCGGCAACTGACGCTCGGCGACAAAACCGCTGCGGGCAAAGTCGTACGACGCCGAACGCGAGCTTGTGATGTCATCGAGATAGGCAACTGTCGTCACAACAAGGTTGAGCAGCTTTGTCGACACGTCTTCGAAGGCTTCGGGCGTATGGACAAACGTGAGCTTCTTGCCGTACGAGAAGGTGCCGCCTCGGACATAGGCGTCGGCCATGCCGTCGATATCCTTGACCACGTAGGAGACCGATCCACAGCGAATGCGAAGCTCGAGCGCCCAGCTAAAGCGGTCGGCGAACAGCGGATTGTAGTACGGCACCAGCGAGGGCTCCAACACCGCCTTGGGGGCATCGGGATCCACACTGCCGGCGAGCTTGCGGCGCATGCTCGCCAGCTCATCCATGCGCGCGTCCGAAAGATCGGAGAGCGCCGCCATGAGGCTGGGACTCGTGGGGACAGGCGCCGGAAAGGGAAAGTTGGGATTGACCGCGGGCGTTGTAGACGCGGGACGCGCGGACTGCTTGGATGGTGCGGCCGGTGCCGTAAACGCGCGGACCGGCGTGCGCAGGCCCTCGACGGGCTCGGCACCGCTGGCGTCCAGGTACGCCAGCGCCGTGGCGATGGCGTGCTTGCACATGCCGGGGTAGCGATAGGCAGCGGGGCAATCGCAGTCGTAGTCGATCACCTCGTGCTCGTCCATGTCGAGCGCCACGTGCGTCTTGTACAGGTCGCCGCGCGAGCCGCGCACCGAGCCCTCAACCGTCACGTTTTTGGAGAAGCGCGAGCCGCTGTCCTCAATCGACAGAACGGCGCCGTTGAGCATGAGCGAACGCCCCTTCATAAAGGTGCCGCTCAGCGCCGCCTCTTTCCGGAGCGCCTGCACAAACGTCCCCTGCGCCATCACTTCCTCCAATCTCACCCGGGGTAGCTTAGATAACCGTCACGCGGCCTTGGTTGCCCACGATGGCCTTTGCCTCTGCCAACAGCGGAATCGAGCGTGCGTTGACCTTGGCCGGCACCTCGGCACGCAGTACGCGCCCGTCCACCTGCTCGATAAAGATCTCCACGCGGTCGCCGCCCGGGTTGGCGGTAAGCACCGTGGCAAGACGCGCCATATTGCCCTGGCTAAAGCGGCTGTTGGGCACCATGACCTCAAACACCTTGGGCTTGTTGTTCTCCTCATTAAGCTCCAGCGGCACGATCTCCTGCGCGATGATCTGGTCGCCGCGGTCCGAGCGCTCGAGCTTGCCCTTAATGCGTACAAACGCATCGGACAGCTGTGCACCGGTCTCGGGATCGACCTCGCCGTACAGGTACCCCTCGGCCTCCTTGTAGGTTTTGGGGAACACCACGACCGTGGCCTCGCCTTCCATGTCCTCGAGCTGCACGATGCCCATGGGGTCGCCGTTTTTGGTCACGCGCTTGGACACGCTCGAGACCATGCCGGCCCACCACAGTGCCTTGCCCTCGGGAATCTCCTGGTTGATGGTACCGCCCGTGGGGTTTTGCACCTCGTAGCCGGTGTCGATCTGCGAGAACGAGAAGTCGCGCGCCTTGGCTAGTGCATACTCAAACGGGCGCAGCGGGTGGTCCGAGACATAGATGCCCAGAACCTCCTTCTCCTGGCTCAGCTTAAGGTGGCGGTCCCACTCCTGGCCGTCCGGATCGGGCACGCTGACCTCAAAGCCCGAGCCCTCAACATCACCAAACATGTCGAAGAACGAGGTCTGGCCGCTCGCGCGGTCCTTCTGGCGCTTTATCGCAGCGTCGATGATGTTCTCGGGGTTGTTCTTGTCCACAAAGTGCATCATCTGGCGGCGCGGATAGCCCGTGGAGTCGAAGGCGCCTGCCTTGATCAGCGATTCGATCACGCGGCGGTTGGCCTGGCTCGAGTCCACGCGCTCGACAAAGTCGTGCAGCGTCTTAAACGGGCCGCCCGCCTCGCGCTCGGCGATAATCGCCTGCGCCACGCCGGTACCCACGCCACGGATGCCGGCCAGACCAAAGCGCACGCCTTCCTTGGTAGCCGTGAACTCGGTGCCGGACTCGTTGACATCTGGCGAAAGCACGGGGATGCCGTCGTGACGGCATGCCGAGACGTAGTGCACGATCTTGTCGGTCTTGCCCGTGTAGGACGTCAGAACGGCCGCCATGTACTCGTGCGGATAGTGCGCCTTGAGCCATGCCGTCTGCATAACCAAGATGGCGTAGCCGGCGGAGTGTGACTTGTTAAAGGCGTAGGACGCGAACTCGAGAACATCGTCCCAAATCTTCTGGGCGACCTCGCGCGTGTAGTTGTTCTTGATAGCGCCATTCATCCAGTGGTCGTAGGTGGTCTCGTCCGAGCCATCCTCCCAGTGGAGCACCGTCGACGTGAGCAGCTTGATCTTTTTCTTAGCCACGGGCTTACGGATACGCGAGTCCGATTCGCCCTTGGAGAAGCCGCACATCTCGACGGAGATGAGCATAACCTGCTCCTGGTAGACCATGGTGCCGTAGGTTTCGCCCAGGATGTCGTCCAGGCGGTCGTCGTAGGAGACGGCCGGCTCCTTGCCGTTCATACGGTTGATGTAGGACGAGACCATGCCGGCGCCCAGCGGGCCCGGGCGGTACAGGGCGATCAATGCCACGACGTGCTTGTACTCGGTGGGCTTCATGTTCTTGATCGTGGCCGTCATGCCGGCGGACTCGACCTGGAAGACGCCGGCGGTGTGACCGGAGCCCATGAGCTTAAAGATCTCGGGATCGTCAAAGGGAATATCTTCCTCTTTGATGTCGATGCCGAAGTTCTTTTTGATGTTGGCCTTGGCCTTGGAGATAACCGTCAGCGTGCGCAAGCCCAAGAAGTCCATCTTGAGCAGGCCCATGTCGGCGACGGTATGGCCCTCGTACTGGGTAATCTCGACGCCGCCCTTGGTGTCGAGCTTGGTGGGCACATGCTCGTTGACGGGGTCGCGGCAGATCAGAACGGCGCACGCGTGCACGCCCTCGCCACGGGTGAGGCCCTCGATCGAGAGCGCCGTGTCGATGATGCGGCGGGCGTCGTCGTCCTTTTTATAGGCCTCGGCAAAATCGGGGTTAAACAAATCCTCTTTGCCGGGCTGTTTGTCGAGTACCTGCTTGAGCTTGACCTTGGGGTCGCTCGAGACCATCTTGGACAGGCGCTGGCCCATGTAGACCGGGTAGTCCAGGACGCGCGCGGCATCATTGATGGCCTGCTTGGCCTTGATGGTCGAGTAGGTGATGACGTGGGTGACCTTCTCGGGGCCGTAGAGCTGGCGAACGTGCTCCACGACCTCGAGGCGCCGCTCATCGTCGAAGTCCATATCGATATCGGGCATCTCGGTACGCTGCGGGGACAGGAACCTCTCGAACATCAGGCCGTTCTCGAGCGGGTCGAACGCGGTGATATTCATGGCGTAGGCGACGATAGCGCCGGCGGCCGAGCCACGGCCGGGGCCGACGCCGATGCCGTTGTCCTTGGCCCATTGCACGTACTCGGCAACGATCAAGAAGTAGGCGGCAAAGCCCTTGTCGCAGATGACCTTGTATTCGTACTCAAAGCGCTCTTTGATGTTGACTCCGCCGATCTCGCGCGTGGCCCAGTCGTCACCGTAGTGCTGGCGCAGGCCCTTCTCGCACTCGCGGCGGAACTGGCTCTCGTGCGTCTCGCCGGGATCGAGCAACGGGAAGCGCGGCAGGATGATGGAGTCCCAGTCGAGCTCCACGTAGCACTTGTCGGCAATCTCGAGCGTGTTGTCGCAGGCCTCGGGGCAATACGGGAACATCGCCCGCATCTCCTCCTCGGTCTTCATGTAAAACTCCGAGCCGGTCATGCGCATGCGGTTGGGGTCGTCGACTTTGGCGTTCATGCCGATGCACATGATGACGTCCTGCACGGGCGCGTCCTCGCGGCGCAGGTAGTGGAAGTCGTTGGTGGCGATGACCTTGACGCCCACCTGTTTGGCGATGTCGATGAGTGTGCGGTCCATCTGCTCATCGGTCAGGCCGTTGTCGGTGGTAATGCCGTGTTCCTGGATCTCGATGTAAAAATCGCCGGGATCGAAGGTGTCGCGGAAGGTCTCGGCCCACTTGATGGCGCCCTCCATGTCACCGCGGTCGATGTATTTGGGGATGATGCCCGCGATGCAGGCGCTCGTGCAGATCATGCCCTTGGCATGGCGGCGCAGGTTGTCGAGCGTCACGCGCGGCTTGTAGTAAAAGCCCTGCACGGCGGCCTCGGAGACCGTCTGCATCAGGTTGACGTAGCCCTCCTGGTCCTTGGCCAGAAGGATCATGTGGTAGAGCTCGGGCTTATGGTCGCGGGCGAGCGTCTCGTCCGGCGTAAAGTAAACCTCGCAGCCAAAGATGGGTTTGATGACCAGAGGCGGCTTGAGCTCGTCGATGTTGCCCTTCTCGTCCCACATGGCCATGTCTTTGACGTACTGGGCATGCTCGCGCGGGTTTGCCTCGGGGTCGGGCTCCACCAGCTCGTCACGGCGATCCTTTTCCAAGAAGGCCTTGTCGTGGCTCCACGTCTTGTACTCGGGCGTGTTGTGATTGACGGCGTCGCAGGCCAGCGCCAGGTCGGGTACGCCGTACATGTAACCGTGGTCGGTAATGGCCACGGCGGGCATGCCAAGCTCAACGGCACGGTTGACCATATCCTGGATACGGGTTGCGCCGTCAAGCATGGAGAAAACAGTGTGATTGTGCAGATGGACGAATGCCATGTGATGAGCTCCGATGCGGGTTCGTGTTCTGACTGAACGATTTTACCCCACGGCACGGACAGCACCCGAACCTAGCCAAACCCACACGGGTAGTCTTTTTGGGACCTTCAAAATGGGGAATGAGTGCATCCAGATATATCGAGTATTACTGGAACCCCGGCGATACGCTGAATGATTTGTGACGAATAGTCATGTCCATCTAGAATGCTTGACGCTTCGGACAGCTCGTCAATCGATATATCAATTCTTGGAGACCTGCATTCCTACCATTTTTAAAGAAACAACGGCGGTAATTGCTATCGCGATTGCGCCAATAACACCGAGCGCTATCTGAATGGGATATAACCCCAACACATATCCAAATATGGAGAAAAACATTGCAGAAAAGAGAGCCCTTACCAGAGACGCGACGGAAAGGATCGTCGCGCGGAGATCGTCCGCTATCGCGTCTTGGATTAAGTTTTCCGAAGTGATGTACACCACTTCTGGGAGAAAGCAAAGCACCATGCTAAGGCCAAACAAACACAGCGGATTTGAAGCGAACCACGGAAGAATCATGAAAAGACCGGCCTCGATTAGCATCGAGCCGAGCATGGTATTTCTTTTCCCGAAACGCGATGAGAAGAAATCTGCTGCAATGTAGGCCGTCGCATTTACTGCATAGGATGCACCGAAAAAGATTCCTATTATGGAGACGGGAGCATCAAATGCGTCGAATACCAACTGATTCAAGTTGTAATAACTCCCATAGAATCCATCGAGTATGCTTGTGCCGATTAGAAGAAGCAACACCGCAAAAGCGGATTCTCCAATGCACCAGGTTTCGCGTCTGAAGATCTTGGCTACGTCAAACCTTTCCTCCCCAGAGTTTTTGGAATGGGTCGTTTCCGTCCTCTCAATGGGATACAGAAGGAAAAGCTGCAGGAGATAGAAAACGGAAACGCATACGTAGAGGGCACTCCAAGATACTTGGGCAATGAATGATCCAAGTACGATTGCCACTCCCGTCGCGATTGATTGCGCGGCAAGCAGCCGAGCGTTGATGGTGAGGAAGCGCTCTCCTTGACCGGCATTTCGGGCAATTTCATATAAAAGTGCTTGTTCGGATCCCGATTGAAGGGAGTAGGCGAGTGCCTCAACAAGGGAAAGCGCGAGGAGAAAGGGGCCTGAGAGCAACAGCATGCCAGCCGTATGGAAGAAAAGAAGCAGAACGCCCACTTGAATCGAGAACTTCTTTCCAAAGAAATCGCCTACCAGCCCTGTTGGCAGCTCGAGGATGACCGTTGCAATGTTGTACAGGGCTTGATAAAGCGCGATTTCCGTGACAGACATTCCTTTATCCGCAAGGAAAAGTAGAAACACTCCCCGATTTAAAACAAATCCCGCGAGAACGAAAAAGGCGGAATAGATGTGCAGCTGCGCAGTGGCATTCTTATTCATTTGGCACTTCCATCAGCTTATTTAGTCGGGCCGCTCGCTACTGGCTCGAAACCTGAAGCGTTCACAGTTGATGTGAAGAGCGGTAAAGCTTTTGCACAGGATATCAATGGAATACATCCGAAGCGTTTTCGGCAGTATCATCGGCGAAGGCGGGATTAGCCTTTACGCGGCGCTCGCCCTCGATGAATTTGACGACTTGATCAATCGTCTGGTTGGCGTGGCTCTTGAGCTTGCGCTCATAGAAGAAGAGTCCAAGCTTGCCGCGCGTACCAGACGTGTTGCCACCCACACCCTGAAAATCCTCGGTATAGGTGAGCTCGCAGGCACCATCGCCAGCAGGTGCAGCCTCATAGCGCATGGTATTGATGCCCGCCGCATACTGAAAACGGACCTCATAGAGACACGGGTAGTCAAAGTGCTTAATCTTAACCTTGATCGCCGTGCCCTTGGCCTTGCCTTTTGCGGACTGGGCGCGCTTCTCGTACTTACAGCCGTTGAGCTTGTTGCGGCTGGGACGCTTGCCCGTGGCGTTCTCGATATCCTGCATGATGAACCCCGCCAGAGCGTCAAAAAGCTCCTCCGGCGTCACCTTAAGCGTTTTGGTGAGCTGCATGATGGCTCCTTATTCGTTTGAACCGTTCGAGTCATTGTACCGCCCCAGGCTCTCCCATGCGTTGCGGTGAAATGCGGACTGTTTGGCGGCTTTTTTGGCCAAAACAGTCCGTATTCCACCGCAAGTTATCTGAGGGCTAGAGGTTGTAGGTGACTACTTGAGGTTCGGCAGGTTTGACGAAGAGGGTCGGATCGGCCTGTTCCACGCGGACGAACTTGACGGTCACGGCCTCAAAGCCCGCCTTGTGTAGAACATCAGCGTAGACGCGCGCCTGCAGGGCGTGCTTCTCCTGCAGCTGTTCCGGCGTCTCGTCCGGCGTGCCGCCCGTCTTGTAGTCGATGACCAGTGCCCGCGACGGATCGGCCGGGTTCGTCGCCAAAGCGTCGATGGCGCCCTCGGCATATGCACCGTAGCGAGCGATGTCCTCGTCCTCGCAGCCCAGCGAAAAGAACGGCACCTCGGCGCGAACACACGGCCACGCGAGCAGGTCGGCACGAACAGCCGACTTGAGCCAGCGGTCCAGGGCAACGTCGAAGCGTTCGCGCTGCTCCGGCGTCAGGCGCCACAGGCGCGCCAGCGCATCGGCACGCGCGGCGGGCAGCGCATCGGCACCCATCTCGATGAGCCACTGGCAGGCAGCGTGGAA
>CABQNA010000058.1 GCA_902465425.1 uncultured Collinsella sp. | reverse complement strand
TGCGGATATCCCGGGCGCCTCGGCGGCGCTGCGTGGCGGTGCGGTGACCTACTGCGATGAGATCAAGCATCGCGTTCTGGGTGTTGAGCAGGAGACGCTCGACCGCTATACCGCGGTGTCGCATCAGACCGCGCGCGAGATGGCGGTGGGTTCGCTGGAGCTGTACCAGAGCGATATTGCAGTGAGCGCAACGGGTTATGCCGGCCCCGGCGGTGGCACTGAGGACGATCCGGCGGGCACTTTCTATATTGGCTGGGCGTATCGCGCGGCTGATGGGGAAGTGCCGGTCGTGGACTCTGTGCGCTGCCACTATGAGGGCGACCGTTCGTGTGTTCGTGCCCATGCGGTCGCGGAGGCATTGGGGCGCATTGCCCTTGTGCTCAACTCTATGGAATAGACATGTTTTAAGGGGCCTTAGGGCCCCTTAATTGTGGAGATAGGGACCTCTGACAAATTTAGCGTTTGTGCTGGTTGTAGATGTATTTTTGCCTGCCTTGTTCATATTTGGTCCTTTGTGGTCAAGTATTTGGTCAGTGTTTGGTCGGCGTTTGGTTGGGTTTTGGAAAGACCGCCTGCATATGATTGGCCTGAACGGTTGACCACGAACAGCCGTTCGTTTATTATCGATGCAGGTTGTTAAGAGGAGGGCTATTCATGGCCAAGAATTCAGGTCCCGTACGTACCGTTCATGCTCGCACGACGGGTAAAGAGCGCGATGAGATGATCGCCACCACCAAGGCCGAGATCGAGAAGAAATTCGGCCAGGGTTCCATCATGAGGTACGGCGACGGTGGCCCCGAGCTCGAGGTCGAGGCCATTCCCACGGGCGCCCTGGCCCTCGATGCCGCGCTGGGTATCGGCGGCGTGCCGCGCGGCCGTATCGTCGAGATTTACGGTCCTGAGTCCTCCGGTAAGACGACGCTTTCGCTCGAGATCCTGGCCGAGGCCCAGGCAATGGGTGGCGTTGTGGCATTTATCGATGCCGAGCACGCGCTTGATCCCACGTATGCCGCGCGCATCGGCGTGGATATCGACGAGGTGCTCATTTCCCAGCCCGATACGGGCGAGCAGGCGCTCGAAATCGTTGACATGCTCGTGCGTTCCGGCGCCATCGATGCCATCGTCGTCGACTCCGTCGCCGCGCTGACCCCGCGTGCCGAGATCGAGGGAGAAATCGGCGATACTACGGTCGGTCTTCAGGCTCGCCTGATGAGCCAGGCGCTCCGCAAGCTCGCCGGCTCGCTGTCCAAGTCCAACACGACGTGCATCTTCATTAACCAGCTGCGTGAGAAGATCGGCGTCATGTTCGGCAACCCCGAGACTACGACGGGCGGCCGCGCCCTTAAGTTCTTCTCTTCGGTGCGTATCGACATTCGCCGTATCGACAGCATTAAGCTTAAGGACGAGGTTATCGGTAACCGCGTGCGCGCCAAGGTCGTTAAGAACAAGGTGGCAGCTCCGTTCCGTTCTGCTGAGTTCGACATCATGTACGGTACGGGCATCTCTAAGGAGGGCTCGATTCTGGACATGGCTGTCGAGTGCGGCATCTGCAAGAAGATGGGCTCCTGGTTTGCCTATGGCGAGGATAAGCTCGGCAACGGTCGCGAGGCCGCCAAGGCGTTCCTGCGCGAACACCCCGATTGTGCCGACGAGATTGAGCATAAGGTCCGCCTTGCCTGTGGACTTGAGTTTGATGACGATGCTCCGTCCGAGGTCGAGCTGACCGATCAGCCTGCGCCTGAGGAGTTTGACGAGCTTTACGCCATCGATGGTTCCGCCATGCTCGATGATGACGACGAGTAGCGGTTACGCTCATGTCGTATACGGTGACCGAGGCCACGGTCGTCTTTCCCGATAAGAAGGCGGCCTCCTCGTTCTCGAGCGGGTATGCGTCCAAAAAGCCTTGCGCACATATCGATTGTGAGCTTGAGGGCGGTTTTGAGCGGTCCATTTGGATTCCCGTGCGGGTCGCGCGGCTGTATGTCAAAAACCGCCCCGATCTTCCCTGTGATTGGGACAACTTCCGTGAGGCGGTGCAGCTCATTGAGCGTAAATGTGCACTTACCATGGTGACCGAGATGTTATCGCGCCGACCATGCGACGGGTGAGGTCCGTGACAAGCTGGCTCGCTACGGCTTTCACCAGCCTGCGATCGATTTCGCCGTCGAGCGCGCCACCGAGTATCGCTTTTTAGACGAGAGCCGCTTTTGCTCGTACTTTATCGAGGAGCGCAAGCGGCGCGGTTGGGGACAGCGCAAAATCGAGACCGAGCTCAAGCGCCGTCATGTCGTGCTCGATGACATTCCCGGTTATCCCGAGGATTATTTTGCCGTCGAAGACGATTTGACGCGTGCGTCAGCCCTGCTCGCCAAGCGTCGTGTTCCAGAGACGCGCGGATTCGAAAAACTGGTTCGGTTTTTGATGGGCAAGGGCTTCTCGTATCACATCGCCGCCGATGCCGTTAAGGCACGTCTCGATGCCGAACGCGAGGAATGTGCAGTTTAGGCGTATGCGCTTTGTGGCCCTGCCGTTCACCGCGTTTTAGCCGCCGTGCTGGGGCCATTTATTTGACAGTTGTTGTGGTTCAACGTACGATAAACACTGTCATTTGCTTTGTGATATGTGCTCATCTGTGATGAGTTTGTTTATATGTTTATCTGTATCCGACCCGCATAAGCTGCGCCCATATTACTCAAATGTCGCGAGCCGTTCGTAAGGACGGTTCGCTTTGTTGTGTAACGAATCCATAAAAAGGAGTGAGCATGCCTATCATCGCAGCGCTCGTTGGCATCGTTTTGGGTGCCATCGCCGCCATTGCCTACATGCGCACCGCCAAGCAGGGTAGTCTTCACGAGGCCGACGAAAAGATCCAGTCGGCACACGCACAGGCTGAGTCCCTGATCGGTGATGCTAAGCGTCAGGCCGAGACCCTCAAAAAAGAGGCTCTGCTCGAGGCTAAAGAGGAGATCATCAAGAACAGGCAGGCCGCTGAGGCCGAGGACAAGCAGCGTAAGAGCGAGATTCGTACGCTCGAGAACCGTGTGATGCAGCGCGAGGAGTCCCTCGATCGCCGAAACGACGCTCTCGACAAGCGTGAGCACCAGCTGTCCAGCCAGGCCGGTCAGGTCGAGAAGCGCTCCCGCGAGCTCGAGGAGCTCTGCGCCAAGCAGACCTCCGAGCTCGAGCGTATTGCCGACCTTACCCGCGAGGACGCCCACAAGGAACTCCTCGATAAGGTTCGCGGCGAGGTCACCCACGAGGCTGCCACGATCATTCGCGAGTCCGAGCAGCAGGTTCGCGCCGAGTGCCACAAGACCGCCCAGGAGATTCTGTCCCTGGCGATTCAGCGCTGCGCTGCCGACCACACTGCCGAGGTCACCGTTACCTCCGTGCACATTCCCTCCGATGACCTCAAGGGCCGTATCATCGGTCGCGAGGGTCGCAACATCCGGACCTTCGAGCAGGTTTCCGGCGTCAACCTCGTTATCGACGACACGCCCGAGACCGTCGTTCTTTCGAGCTTCGACCCGGTCCGTCGTGAGACCGCCCGTGTCGCCCTCGAGAACCTCATCGCCGACGGCCGCATTCACCCTGCCCGCATCGAGGAGATGTATCACAAGGCTGCCGACCTGGTTCAGCAGCGCGTGCGCGAGGCTGGCGAGCAGGCTGCCTTCGATACCGGCATCCACGATCTGCACCCTGAGATCGTCAAGACCCTTGGTGCCCTGCGCTACCGTACCTCGTTTGGTCAGAACGTGCTTCAGCACTCCCTCGAGGTCTCTGATCTGTGCGGCGTGATGGCTTCCGAGCTTGGCCTGGACGTTGTGACCGCCAAGCGCGCCGGCCTGCTACACGACCTGGGCAAGGCAATCGACCACGACGTCGAGGGCCCGCATGCCGTCATCGGCGCCGAGCTTGCCCGCCGTTATGGCGAGAAGCCCGTTATCGTCCACGCTATCGAGGCTCACCATGCCGATGTCGACCCCAACACGGTGCTCGATGTCCTGGTGCAGGCCGCCGATGCTGTCTCTGCCTCTCGCCCCGGTGCCCGTCGCGAGTCTGCCGAGAACTACATCAAGCGTCTTGAGAAGCTCGAGGAGATCGCCAACTCCCATGATGGCGTCGAGCGTACCTATGCCATGCAGGCTGGTCGCGAGGTCCACGTCATGGTTCAGCCGGACAAGATCTCCGATGCCCAGTCCACGGTCCTGGCTCACGATATCGCCCATCAGATCGAGGAAGAGATGGAGTATCCCGGTCAGGTGCGCGTCGTCGTGATTCGCGAGAGCCGCGCTGTCGATATCGCTAAATAACATGAGCGACGCGAACGAGCTCATCTCATTTATCGCGTCGATGTCGGGGGAGGGCAACCTTCGCGTCGAGGAGAACCTTGGCGAGGGGTATGTCCGCCTCCGCGTTTCGGAGGCCGAGCGGCGCCAGGCAAAGCACGACATTCAGCATGTCGAGGATATCGTCATCGAAATGCTCCGTAATGCTCGCGATGCCGGCGCCGACAAGGTCTATCTCGCCACGACCAAGGAAGATGGCATCCGCACGCTTGTCTTTCTGGATAACGGTTCGGGCGTTCCGCAGGATATGCAAGAGCGAATCTTCGATGCCCGCGTTACCTCTAAGCTCGAGAGCATGAAGATGGACCGTTGGGGCGTTCACGGTCGTGGCATGGCATTGTTTTCGATCAAGCAGAACACCGACGAGGCCCGTGTGGTCACATCAGGTGTCGATCTTGGCTCAGCCTTTAAGGTGAGCGTTGCGTCCGACCGCCTCAGTGAGCGTGCCGATCAGTCCAGCTGGCCCCAAGCCGTCAAGGATGAGGACGGACGTTATGTCTGTGCTCGCGGTCCGCATAATATTATTCGCGCTGCTTGTGAGTTTGCGCTCGAGGAGTTGCGTGGTTGCGATGTCTATCTTGGTTCTCCGTCTGAGATTGCCGCGACCCTTTATGCTCAGGCGTCCAGTCGGCTCGATACGTCGCGTCTCCTGTTCATTGATGATGAGAGCGAGCTTCCGGTTGTCGACCGTTTAGGCCTTGCCTCTGATGCCGAGGACTTTATCCGTATCTGTTCGGGTTTGGGTCTTGAGATGTCCGAGCGCACGGCCCATCGTATTTTGGCAGGGCAGATCAAGCCCGTTCGCGGTGTGACCGCGCGTCTGCTGCGCGAGCGTGATTCGTCCTCGCATGCGTCGGCTCCTGTCGATCTCGCGAAGGATCGTCGCGGGCTACGTATTGCCAAGGATGACATGGCACAGTTTTCGCGTGCTGTGGAGCGCGACTTTAATGATCTTGCCGCCCGGTACTATCTCAACCTTTGCGGCGACCCAAAGATTCGTGTTTCGCGTGATCGAATCACTGTGACTTTCGATCTTGCCAAAGAGGAATAGTGCCTTTACCGAGTCCACTCGGTACGATACAGTTATTGCAGTTAAAACGTACTTTTAAACGCAGGAGTTTCTTCATGGATTGCCTGAAGGTATCAAGCAAATCATCGCCCGCGTCCGTTGCCGGCGCCATCGCCGGGATGGTCAAGGATGGTGTACCCGTCAACATCCAGTGTGTCGGCGCTGGTGCTGTCAACCAGGCCATTAAGGCCGTGGCTATCGCGCGCGGTTTTTTGATTCCAACCGGTTTTGATATTTCCTGCGCGCCCGTGTTCTCCGACATCCTCATTAACGGGGAGTCGCGCACGGCCATCCGCCTTTCTATATACGTTCACCAGATCAATCGAGCTGCTATGGATAACGTCGTCATGGATGATGTTAAGCCTGTGGCATAGCTTCTGCTTGCCTTGTTTCGCTCCCCATCGTTAGGACTTATGCACATGGACCAGCGTTCCGTACGCGATATTCTTGCCGGTAAAACCTACTTTATCCGCACCTTTGGCTGCCAGATGAATCAGCACGATTCCGAGCGCGTGAGCGGTCTGCTTGATTCGTATGGCTGTCTCATGGCGCTCGATCCGGAGCATGCTGACATTGTCGTGTTCATGACATGCTGCGTGCGCGAGGCCGCCGATACTCGCCTGTACGGTCAGTGCAACTCTTGTAAGAGCCTCCCGCCCTCACCCTCGGGCAAGCGTGTGGTTGCCGTTGGTGGTTGCATCGCGCAGCGCGATGGCGAGGGCCTGCTCACCAACGTCGATAACGTCAATGTCATCTTTGGTACGCATTCCATCGCACATGTGGCCGAGCTCATTGCCGAGGCGTTCCTTGATGGCAAGCGTCATATCCGCACCAATGAGCATGAGGATACGGATGCCATGAGCATGCCGTGGCATCGCGAGACCCAGTATCACGCCTGGGTGCCCATTATGACGGGCTGCAATAATTTCTGTACCTATTGCATCGTGCCGTACGTGCGCGGTCGCGAAAAGAGCCGCCCCTTCGAGGAAATTGTCGACGAGGTGACCGGTTTGGTGCGCCAGGGCGTGCGCGAGATTACGCTGCTGGGCCAAAACGTTAACTCATATGGTCGCGATCTGTTTGGCAAGCCGCGTTTTGCCGATCTGCTGCGTGCCGTGGGCGATACGGGTGTGGAGCGCATCTTCTTCACCTCTTCTCATCCTAAGGATCTGCTGCCCGAGACCATCGACGCCATGGCCGAGACGCCCGCCGTCATGCCGCAGCTTCACTTGGCCGTTCAGTCGGGCTCCACGCGTATCCTCAAAGAGATGAATCGCCGTTATACACGCGAGGACTATCTGGGCCTGGTCGATCGCATTCGCAACCGCATGCCCGATATCGCGCTCTCGACCGATATTATCGTTGGCTTCCCGGGCGAGACTGAAGAGGACTTTGAGCAGACGCTCTCACTTGCCGAGACGGTCCGCTATGCTCAGGCCTATACCTTCATCTATTCCAAGCGCGCCGGTACCCCGGCCGCAGAGATTGACGATCCTGCGCCGCATGAGGTTATTCTCGAGCGTTTCAACCGCCTGGTTAAGGTTATCGAGACCACGGCACATGAGTATAACCAGGGTGAACTTCATACTGTGGTTCCGGCGCTCATTGAGGGAACGAGTAAAAAGAACGACGCGGTCCTGCTGGGCAAGAGTCCCAAGAATCAGACCGTGCATGCGCCTATCCCCGAGGGTTACAGCATCGATCGGCTTGTTGGCAAGATCGTTGATGTTGACGTTGACGTTGCCAAGACCTGGTATTTGTCCGGCTCCGTTGTGGGCGAGCCGCGCTAATGGTTTCTTCCGGGGCAGGTCTTTCCGCCGTTGCGATCGTCGGTCCGACGGCGGTTGGTAAGAGTGATGTTGCCGACCGTTTGGCCGCTTGTCTTTCGTCCGAAGTGCTGTCGTGCGATGCGATGCAAATCTATCGCGGCATGGACATCGGTACCGCAAAGATGACGCCCGATGAGTGTACGGCGCCGCTGCGTCTCGTCGACATTGTAGAGCCGGGTGTGGCATATTCTGCTGCGCTTTATCAGGCTGACGCTCGCGCGCATGTTGAGCGCTTGCTTGGCGAGGGCCGCCTGCCGGTGTTTTGCGGGGGTACGGGGCTGTATCTCAAGGCCGCCCTCGATGAGATGGACTTTCCCTCGGGTGAACTTGAGGACGATCGCCGTGCGGGCTATCAGGAGCTTGCCGAGCGTATTGGCGAGGAAGAACTGCATGCCCTGCTTGCCGAGCGCGACCCAGAATCTGCTGCTGTTATTCATCCCCATAACGTGCGCCGTGTGATTCGTGCGCTCGAGATGCATGATGATGGTATCTCCTACGCGCAGCAAAAGTCGCAGTTTAGTGTTCCGCGCGAGCATTATCACGCTCTGTGGTTTGGTCTGACGCGTAATCGCGAGGTGCTCTACGAGCGCATTAATCTGCGCGTCGATCTGATGTTTGAGCAGGGTCTTGTCGATGAGGTCCGCGGTCTTATGGGCCAGGGGCTGGGAGATGCCCTGACGTCGATGCAGGCAATTGGCTATAA
>CABQNA010000057.1 GCA_902465425.1 uncultured Collinsella sp. | reverse complement strand
CGACCCCGCCGCTCCTATCCCGGTGCCGCAGACCGTCTCGCGCGACGCGCTTGCCGGCATGGGCGGAGCCGCCGCGACCGGTGCCGCCGTGGGCCTAGGTGCCGCAGCCGGCATCGCCTCCAACATGGCGAGCACTCGTGCCCCGCAGCGCCCGCTCGCCCAGCTCGTCGACGTCGTGAGCGGCGAGAGCCATAGCATCACCTCCGCACAGGTGACCATCGGTCGCGAGCGCTCAGTTTCCGACATTGCCCTGCGCGACCCCAACGTGTCGCGCCGCCACGCCCAGCTCACCTTTACGGGCTCGGATTGGTCGATCGAGGACCTCAATTCCACCAACGGCACGCTCGTCAACAACCGCCGCATTACGCGCTGCCCGCTGCGCAACGGCGATCTGCTGACGTTTGGCCTGAGCACCTTTGAATTTAGGGGATAGTCGCTTATGAACATCGATATCGTCCTTTTTGCAGGCCGCATCGTCCTGGTCGCCCTGCTCTATATCTTCCTGTTCGCCGTCATGAAGACCGGCGTGGGACTTGTGCGCGGGCAGCGCCGCGACTCGGCTATCTGGACGATTGATGTGGACAAGGGTCCGCGCGGTATCCGCGGCATCCACGTAGACATGCTCGGCCCCGTCATCGTCGGTCGCTCGCCATCTTCGGACATCTGCATCAACGAACCGTTCGTCTCGGCCTCACATGCGCGCTTTTCGCTGCAGGGCCCGGCGCTCATCATCGAGGACCTCAACTCGCTTAACGGCACGCTCGTCAACGGCCGCCAGCTTGTTGAGCCCGCAACGCTGCGCGAGGGCGACGAAGTCCAGATTGGCGACGTGGTCATGAAGGTGAACCGTCGATGATCGACGAGGAGAACAAGTCCGCAACTATGACCGAGGCACCGCCGCCACAGCTGCGCCGGCCCACGCCGCTCCGGCGGGCTCCGCACCCGTGGAGCCCGAGGACACCGTGTTCTCCCTGCCTCTTTCGCATGTAACGCATGATATTTCGGATCTCGCCGATAACGAGGACGAAGAGGATGCCGTAGCGGCGCCCATCGGCGCACATGCTGCGGAACAGCCCACAGCGCCCGAAGCAACCCCGGCGCCGGCTCACTTTGCAGAGCCCGTCGCCGCGGCAATCAACGAGAGCGCTGCGGTGTTTGCGGCACCCGAGCCCGCCGCGCCGGCGTTTCCCATAGCCCCGGCATCCGAGGTTGCGCCCGCGTCTACGCCGGCGCCCGAGGCGGGGACATCCCCCGAGGACGGCCCTGCACCCAAGACCCCGCAGCCTGCGCCCGCAAGCGAGTCCGATGCCGTGGCCGAGCCCGCCGCCCAGTCGCAAAACACGCCCGCGCCGTCGCACTTTGCGACGCCCGAGCCTATAGACGTCAGCCCGCAAGATGACGATTCGACCGCCCGCGTGTCCGAGGAGCCCGACTCCCCGGACACCGGCGATTCCGAATCAAACGCCGAGACCGACACCGTCTCTCCCGGTGACACTGCCGAGATCGACGTTGCCGCCGTTGAGGCCAAGCTCAAAGACCCCGGCTCGACCATGAGCTTTGAGCCCCTGACCGAGGAACGCATCGAGACCGACTCGACCTATGATGCCGGCACCACCACGCAACTCATGTGGGGCGCCCGCTCTGACGTTGGCTGCGTGCGCCCGCACAACGAGGATTCCTACCTGGTGCAGTCGCCGCTCTTTTGCGTATGCGACGGCATGGGTGGTCACGCTGCCGGCGAGGTGGCCTCTTCTATCGCTGTCGAGACCATCGCCAAGACAGCTCCTCAGTCTGCCGACGCCGCACGCCTGGCGGCAGCCGTCGAGGCCGCCAACGCCGCCGTAATCGAGGCTGCCTTGAATGGCCTGGGCAAGCCCGGCATGGGCTGCACAGCCACTTGCGCCTATATCGAAAACGACACGCTCGCCATCGCCCACGTGGGTGACTCTCGCGCCTACCTGCTCCACGAGGGCACGCTCATCCGCGTGACCCGCGACCACTCCTACGTGGAGGAGCTCGTGGACGCCGGCGAGATCACGGCAGACGAGGCTCGCGTCCACCCCAACCGTTCGGTCATCACCCGCGCGCTGGGCTCGGACCCCGCTATGTATGCCGACCACTTCACTCTGCATATCGAGGAAGGCGACCGTCTGATCCTGTGCTCCGACGGCCTTTCGAGCATGATTCCCGATAGCGATATCGAGAACATCGCCACGCAGTCCTCAACCGCGCAAATCTGCGTCGACAACCTAGTGGACGCGGCGCTTGCCGCCGGCGGCCACGACAACGTGACCGTAGTAGTCGTTGACCTGGTTGACGATGGCGTTATGCGCGAGGCGCAGCGCGTGCGTCGCCGCAACATTACTATCGCCGCCATCCTGGCCCTCGTCTTTGTGCTGGCAGCTGGCATCTGGGCCTACACGGGTGTCACCGGCTCGTACTACCTGGGTACCTACCAGGGCAATGTCGCCGTCTGGCGCGGCCTGCCCGGCAAGCCGCTCGGACTCAAACTCCACTGGCTCGAAAGCGAAACCAGCATCAAGCTATCCGACCTGCCCGAAGACACGCAAAACCGCCTCAAGGCGGGTATTCCGCAAACAAGTGTCGACGATGCGCAGGACACGATATCCAAGTACCGCC
The DNA here is from genome assembly GCA_902465425.1 of uncultured Collinsella sp. Lineage (GTDB taxonomy): Bacteria > Actinomycetota > Coriobacteriia > Coriobacteriales > Coriobacteriaceae > Collinsella. The sequence goes on along the minus strand of CABQNA010000057.1, from coordinate 5,417 downwards.
ACCAGATCGACGAGGAGCAGACCCGCCAGGTGATCGACGCGCAAACGATTCGCGACAACACCAATCAGGGATCGACCTCCGAATCAGATTCCGAGAAAACCGCCGAACAGTCCGCCGAGGCCGAAGCCTCCGATAAGAATTAGAAAGGGAGTGCCGCTTATGAGTCGCCGCAACACCGAGCTGCTCTTGCTCATCGCCTCGGCGTTCCCCGTCATCCTGCTGTATGCGATGTACGTCCTCACCGCGGGCGCTGCCATCTCCTTTGAGACGCTCGCCGTACCGATCGGCCTCTTTGCCGCCTTTGCCGCGGCCCACATTGCCGTGCGCATCTTGGCGCCCGGTGCCGACCCCGCCATCCTGCCCATTGTCTTTGTGCTTTCGGGCATCGGCATCACGTTCGTGACGCGTCTCGCCCCCGCTCTCGCCATCTCACAGCTCATCATCCTGTTTGTCTCGGTGGCCCTGATGGTGGGAACGCTCGCACTGGTCAAAAACCTCGACGTGGTCATGCGCTACAAGTACACCTTTGGCATTATCGGCATCATCCTGCTGATGCTGCCCATCTTTATCGGCACCACGATCTCGGGCTCCAAGCTCTGGATTCGCATCGCGGGCTTTACCATCCAGCCCGGCGAGTTCGCCAAGGTCTTTATCGTGCTGTTCCTGGCCGGGTACCTGGCCGAGAACCGCGAACTGCTCTCCATCTCCAACCGCAAGATCCTGGGCTTTAAGATCCCTCGCCTGCGACTGCTGCTGCCGCTGTTTGCCGTGTGGGGTGTGTGCCTGCTCGTCGTCGTCTTCGAACGCGATCTGGGTTCGGCCGTGCTGTTCTACACCATCTTCTTGCTGATGCTCTACGTTGCCACGGGGCGCTTTTCGTATGTCGTTATCGGCCTTGCGCTCTTAGCCGTCGGAGCCGTGGGCGCCTACAAGTTCCTATCGCACGTTCAGGTGCGTTTCCAGGTTTGGGTCGATCCGTTTAAGGACGCCCAGGGCCAGGGCTACCAGATCGTCCAGTCGCTCTTCTCGCTTGCCGATGGCGGCCTGGTCGGTGTTGGCATCGGCAACGGCATGGCCAACAACATCCCTGTCGTCGAGTCCGACTTTATCTTCTCGGCTATCGGCGAGGAGATGGGCCTTTTGGGCGGCGGCGCCGTGCTCATCCTGTTTATGCTCTTTGCCGTGCGTGGCCTCACCACGGCTGCCCGCGCTAGATCCGACCTCGCCGCCTTTAGTGCCACGGGCCTTACGGCAGCCATCAGCTTCCAGGCCTTTTTGATCGTAGGCGGCGTTACCCGCCTGATCCCGCTGACCGGCGTCACCTTGCCCTTTATGAGCCAGGGCGGCTCCTCGCTGCTGGCGAGCTTTATCATCGTCGCGCTCCTGCTGCGCGCCGGTGACGAGGCTACCGGACGCGAGGCCGAGCTTACCGGCACCGGCACCATGGCCGCCATCACCGATGATCAGGTCGCATCTGCCGCCGCCCCGACGGGCACGCGCTTTGCCACCTCGTCTTCCTACGGCAGCGGCAGCCATTCCGTCGGCTCGCGCATGCGCCGTCGCCTGCTCGACACGCCTGAATCCGGTGTGCTCGGCCGCGTTGCGCTCGCCAACCGTCTAACCCGTGCGGTGCTCGCCTTTACGGCGCTGTTCGCCATCCTTATCGGCAACCTCACCTATGTCCAGGTCATTAAGGCCAAGGACTATCAGGACATGCCGACCAACAACCACACCATCGCCCGCTCCAAGTACATCCAGCGCGGCTCCATCATCACGTCCGACGGCGTGACGCTGGCCGAGTCGCTGCAGCAGGAGGACGGCACCTACGTACGCTCCTACCCCAACGGTAACCTGGCAGCGCACGTGGTTGGCTACGTGAGCCAGCAGTATGGCACCACCGCCATCGAGAGCGTCATGAACGACACGCTCACCGGCTCTAAGGATTACTCCAGCTGGAACAACGCCATCGCGTCGCTCGCGGGCCAGACCCAGCCGGGCAACACCGCCAAGCTCACCATCGACTCGCGCATCCAGACGGCTGCTGAGCAGGCGCTCAAGGGCTTTAAGGGCGCTGTAGTGGTCATCGACCCGCGTACCGGCGCGGTGCTCGCATGTGCCAGCTCGCCCACCTACGACAACACCAACATCGATGCCCTGCTGCAGACGGGCGGCGGCGAGGACGGCTCCATGTACAATCGCGCCATGGACGCGCTGTACACGCCGGGCTCAACGTTTAAGGTCGTTACGCTTTCCGCGGCACTCGAGACCGGTACCGCCAGCCTTACCAGCACCTACCAGGCGCCCGGCTCCATGAACATCGGCAACGCACCGGTCACCAACTATGCCAACGAGAGCTACGGCACCATCAGCCTGCAGCAGGCCTTTGCCGTGTCCTCCAACGTCGTCTTTGGCCAGGTGGCAAACGAAGTTGGCGCAAACACGCTCGTACAGTTTGCCAACGCCTTTGGCTACGGCCAAAAGCTCGGCCAGGACCTGACCTCCGCGGCCTCCATCATGGCCGACCCGTCGCTCATGACCGAGTGGGAGACCGCCTGGGCCGGCGCCGGCCAGCCTGTCGGCATGGACCACACGCCCGGCCCGCAGACCACCGTCATGCAAAACGCCGTGATTGCCGCCGCCATCGCTAACAGCGGCGTGGTCATGGACCCGTACTTTGTAGCCCAGGTACTCGCCCCGGACGGAACCGTGGTCAAGACCACGCAGTCCCGCTCGCTTGGTCAGGCCGTCAGCTCCGCCACGGCCGACCAGGTCAAGCAGGCCATGCTTGCCGTCGTCCAGTCCGGCACCGGCACCGATGCCCAGATCCCCGGCGTCAAGGTCGCCGGCAAGACCGGCTCGGCCGAGACCGGCGGCACCAACGTCAACTCGATGTTCGTTGGCTTTGCACCTTACGATTCACCCACGGTCGCCATCTCGGTGGCCTTGGAGGATTTCGACAAGCATGACGTCGAGGCCGCCAAGATCGCCGGTATCGTCCTGACCGCGGCGCTTGCCGCACAGGGAGCGTGATGCCCATGATCGAATCGGACACCCGAGGCGCGCCGCGGCCGAAGAGTTAGCGGCAACGCGCCACACGGCCCCAGCGGCCACATCGTAGGTACTACACACATCGTTGAGCGAATAATTATGTTAGGAGCAGGAATGGAACAGAGGGTCCTCGGGGGAAGATACCTCCTCAAGGATAAGGTGGGAACAGGCGGCATGGCGACCGTCTACCGTGCACAGGACCAGGTCCTCGACCGCACGGTAGCCGTCAAGATCATGCTGCCACAGTATGCTGGCGACGCAACCTTCGCCGCACGCTTTAAGCAGGAGGCCCAGGCAGCAGCCGGTCTCTCCTCCCCCTATATCGTGGGCGTCTACGATTGGGGCAAGGACGGCGACACCTATTACATCGTCATGGAGTACCTGCGCGGCACCGACCTTAAGAGCGGCATCAAGAGCCACGGCGCCCTCGACCCCAAGAAGGTCGCCCAGATCGGCTCGCAGATCAGCTCTGCGCTTTCGGTCGCCCACAAGCACGAGATCATCCACCGCGACATTAAGCCGCAGAACATCATGGTGCTGCCCGACGGCAACATCAAGGTGATGGACTTTGGCATCGCGCGTGCCAAGAACAGCCACCTCACGCAAGACAACAACGTGCTGGGAACCGCCCACTACGTCAGCCCCGAGCAGACCCGCGGTCAGGACCTCGGCCCCACCTCGGATATCTACTCGCTGGGCGTCGTGATGTACGAGTGCGCCACCGGCCGCGTTCCCTTTGACGGTGACGACGCCATCTCGGTCGCACTCAAGCAAGTCAACGAGTTGCCAATTCCGCCGAGCCAGATCAACTCCGGTGTCGACGCCGACCTTGAGCGCATCATCCTCAAGTGCATGGAGAAGGACCCGGCAAACCGCTTCCAGACCGCCGACGAGCTGCGTCAGGTGCTCAACAGCTACCTGTCGGGCCGTGCCGTCAACGTCTCGGAGCCCACGCGCATCATCGGTGCCCCCGGTGAGCTGGGCGCCACCAAGACTCGCGAGCTTTCCGATCAGACGCGCGCCATGGTGCGTCCCGTCTCGGGCGTGAGCGGCCAGAATACCGCCCGTAGCTCGGTTTCGGGCTCCACCGGCTCCTACGAGGTCGAAGAGCCCAAATCCAACAAGAACAAGATCATCGCCGCCGTGGTGGCAGCGGTTGCCGTCATCGGCATCGTGGTGGCCTTTGCCACAGGACTCTTTGGCGGCGAGCAGGTCACCGTGCCCGATGTGCTGGGCAAGGACCAGCAGACTGCCGTCGAGCTGATCAAGGAAGCCGGCCTCGAGGTCGGCACCATCGACCAAAGCTACAACGACGATGTCGACGAGGGCAAGGTCGCCGAGCAGACACCCAACGGCAACACCAAGAAGGCCAAGGGCACCAAGGTGAACCTGGTAATCTCCAAGGGCCCCAAGCCCTCCGAGAAGGTTGAGGTTCCCCGGCTTGTCGGCCTGACCAAGGACCAGGCAGAAGCCGCGCTGGCAAGCGTTGGCCTGAAGGGCAACGCCTCCGAGGAGGCCAACGAGGCCGATGAGGGCCAGGTCTTTGAGCAGGGCACCGAAGCCGGTAGGGAAGTCGAGAAAGGCACGACCATCTCGTACAAGGTCTCGGGCGGCCCGGATACCACGTCCGTCCCCGACCTGACCGACATGACCGAGGCCCAGGCGCGCAACGCCCTCGATATGGCAGGCTTTGGCGTCGACGTGAGCTACCAGGAGAACGACTCGGTTACCGAGGGCACCGTGATCAGCTGGAACCCCAGCGGCAAGCAGAAGCCCGGCGCCACGATTACCGTCGTCATTGCCAAGAAGTCCGGCAAGGCCAGTGTTCCGGGCAACCTGTACGGCAAGAGCATCTCCGCCGCCGTCACCGCGCTCAACAACGCCGGTTTCTATAACATTGGCTTCTGCGACCAGAACGGCAATCCCGTGAGCGGTAACGAGGATGCCACCGTTACGGGCGTCTCCCCCACTGGCAAGCAGTCCACCGACAGCACGATTACGCTGACGGTCGCACTTTCTGGCTCGGGTTCGGGCTCTGGCTCGGGCACGGGTGACGATTCCGGTACGACCAACTAGTCGCCACCCCACCGCTCATCACGGCTCTCACCGCAAACATATTCGCTCACAGGCGCCCGCTTGCTCCCCCAGCAAGTGGGCGCTTCGTTTTTGACATGGCATGAACCAGAAGAGCCCGGCACCGTAGCGGTACCGGCTCGATATTCCTCTGGTGCCCCCGGGCGGATTCGAAAACTCCCCCCGCGGGGAAATTGGTGACGCGGGTGTCGGCGGTCCGAATCCGCCGGCAGCTCCCGCAAATCAGAACCACCCTTAAAAAGGGTGGTTTGCTCTTAGGGTATAACCCACGGGCC
>CABQNA010000056.1 GCA_902465425.1 uncultured Collinsella sp. | reverse complement strand
CAGTAAAGCTATCGGCTACGAACGGCGCGGCTCGGGAACCACGAGCCTATCGGGGCTCGCGCCCTCGGCATCCATCAGGCTCACGTAGCGAATCGACGGATCCCCATACATCGCGTAGTAATAATTGCCCGTGCGCGCGCTAAAGCATCCGGTATAGATAGTCTTCTCGAACTTGCCATCGCCCATCCTGGACGCCCCCTCAATCATCACCACGCCCTCGAGTGAACGGAACATGCGGACGACGTTTTCGGTCTCGCTCTCCTTTTGCGGATAATTGGCATTGAGGTACGCCGCCTTTACAAAACGGCTCGGCGAATAGCAGTCACCCGGAATACCGCGCATGCCGGCACCCGCGCCATAGGGCTTGAGCTCGGCACCACGCCATGTCGCCGTCTGCGGAAAATCGCTTGTGGCGGTGATATAGGTGCGCAGGTTTTCCATGTGCCACGGGAAAGTCGGCTGGTTGGCAAGGGTGTCGACCGGATCGTCGTATACATGCAGGCCGTCAGCCATCATCTCGACCACGATGCTGCGCTGGCTGTCGCCGATAATCCAATGGAGCAGCGACACGCCCAGCCCCTCTCCGGCAGATTTGGCGACAATCACCGTATCGCGCAGCGCAGCCTCGACCTCGTCGACCGTCGAGAACGTCGCTGCCACCCACAGGGGAAACTCATAGGCCGCGATATTGTTCTTGCCGTCGACAGGGCCCTCGGCATACTCGGCATAACCCGGGAAATTGAGACCCGCCACGGCGAGGCCCGCATCGTTGCCGCAGTCGAAGAACATAGGGTAGTTCTCGTAATCGATGCACATACCGATCACCGCGTGTGCCGCTGTCGCGTCGTCGATAAACGAATACGGAACGTGAAACCCGCGCGGCATCACGCGAACCTGTTGGCCGTAGTCAAAGCTCCAGTCGAGGTTGCGGCCTAGATACATGTGACCAGAATTATCGGTAAATCGAATGCTCGTACACATAGCGCCTCCTAGCTTTACGTTCTTTCTTTCTAAGCTTATTGTCACCAATCAAAGAGGCACTAAACACAAAAGCCCGGACATGACAACAATGTCACGCCCGGGCTATTCAAGCAGGATAAACTCAACCAAGTTAACCCCGCAGGTCGTCTAAGGGGTCAAAGTGCCGCAGATTGCCACGAAAGAGGAGCGAAGCGTACTTAATTGAGCGGCAAGGTGCGGTGCTTTGATCCCCTTAGACCAACTTGCCGAGGCAGTGGTCGATCATATGCTGGATCATCTGTGCCTCGAAGCCGACGAAGTCCTGCTTGCGCTCGCGCATCTTGCCGTCGACGATCACGTCATAAGCGACCTTGCACTTGATATAGCGCGTGGACTTGGTGACCTCCTCGTGCGTCAGGCAGCTCTCCTCCATCTTGCTGGCGCCCAGGCCAAACACCAGACGGGGGTTGTAGAGCACGTGAGGCTCGCCGGCGTCGTCCAGGTAGACGCAGACCTTCTTGGTAACGCCAATCTGGTTAGCGGCAAGGCAGCCGGCATCGTCGAGCGACTTGATGGTATCAATCAGATCCTGAGCGACCGACTCGTCCTCGACAGTCGCAACCTCGCAACGCTGAGACAGGATAGCCTCGTCGCGGCAGAGCTCTTTAATCATACGTTCCTCCATAGGGGTCGTTGTAACTGCTTAAGTATACGGTACCCACTCATTTTCATGCGAAAAATACCGTCCGTCTGCTACAAAGCGCCGAACATCAACATGCGAGGAACAACAGCGTCGTAAAGGGGCTATAGTGAGTGAGTTCGTGTCAATCGGCCTAAACTCGGGGCCGAACAAGGAAAGGGTATGCATGGACGAACTATTTCACGTCAGCGAGCGCAAGTCCACAATCGGGACCGAACTCCGCGCTGGACTGACAACATTCCTGGCGATGGCCTACATCATCGCCGTCAACCCCGCGGTGCTCTCGGGCGCTGGCATCGATGCGGGAGCGCTCGCCTGCGCCACCTGCCTGGGCGCCGGCATCATGACCATCTGCATGGGCATCTTCGCCAACCGCCCGCTCGCCTGCGCTTCGGGCTTAGGCGTCAACGCGATGATCGCCGGAATCACCACCACCGTCTGCGGCGGTGACTGGCACGTGGCCATGAGCGTCATCTTCCTTGAGGGCGTCGTCATCTTGCTGCTCGTGCTTTGTGGCCTGCGCGAGGCCATCATGGACGCCATCCCGGTTGTCCTGCGTCACGCCATCTCGGTGGGTCTGGGCCTGTTCATCGCCATGATTGGCCTGTGCGATGCCGGCATTATCACCGCTGGCGCCGGTACACTCGTCGGTCTGGGCGACATCACCTCCCCCACCTTTATCGTCGGCATCATCTCCATCGTCGTGACGGTTGCCCTGGCTTCCCGCAACGTGCCGGGCTCTCTGCTCATCGGCATCATCGTCGCCGTCATCGCCGGTATCCCCCTAGGTGTGACCCAGGCTCCGACCGGTATCATCGCCCCGCTCGACTTCTCGAGCATCGGTGGCCCCATCGCCGACGCCGGCGGCGTGCCCGCCATCGTCAAGGTCCTTACCGACCCCGCGCTCCTCGTCATCTCGTTCTCGCTGCTCATGAGTGACTTCTTCGACACCATGGGCACCGCGATGGCCGTGGCCAAGCAGGGCGAGTTCCTCACCGACGACGGCAACGTCGAGAATATCAAGGAGATCCTGATCGTCGACTCCGCCGCCGCTGCTGTGGGCGGTTTCATGGGCGTCTCCTCCATCACCACCTTCGTCGAGTCCACCTCTGGCGCTGCCGACGGTGGCCGCACGGGTCTCACCTCCGTCACCACCGGCGTGCTGTTCATTCTCGCCGCGTTCTTCTCCCCCATCGTCACCATCGTTTCCAGCGCCGCCACCTGCGGTGCTCTGGTCTACGTCGGCTACCTCATGATGAGCGAGGCCTCCGAGATCGACTGGTCCGACGTGTCGCAGGGTTTCCCGGCGTTCATGATTATCGCCGGCGTGCCCTTCACCTACTCCATCTCTGCCGGCATTGGTCTGGGCTTTATCGCCTACGTGGTCGTCGCGCTCTTTAAGGGCGAGGCCTCCAAGATCAAGCCGCTCATGTGGATCGCAGCCCTCGCCTTCCTCGTCTACTTCTTCGTGGCGTAACGGCATAGTCTGCTAAAGCAAAACAACAAGGCGCGGAATCGCATCGAGCGGCTCCGCGCCTTTCTTTTAGCGTCTGCCCCCGTGTCAGCGTGCGACAATTGAGGCTGTCAATATCACAACGCCGAGAGAAGCCTGCCTTGGAAGCGCATCATAAGCAGATAACCGTTTATTCAGAGTGTGCGGAAGGCGCGCCCGTCATCTATCTCCCCGTGGTTATGGGCAACGGTAGTGTAGTCTACGAGCGCTGCCGAGAGCTCGACTGCCCGCCGTTCACCCTTGTCGCCATTGGAGGGCTCGATTGGAATCGCGAGCTGAGCCCCTGGGAATGCGACGGAACTATACGAGATGCCGAGCCCTTTGGCGGACAGGCTGCTGGTTTTCTTGACGAGTTGTTGAAGCAGATAATCCCCCAGGCCGAATCATCGCTCCCGCAACCGCCCGCCTGGCGCGGCGTTGCCGGCTACTCGTTGGCGGGTCTTTTTGCACTGTGGGCACTTTGGCAAACAGATGTCTTTGAGCGCGTGGCGAGTGCATCGGGGTCGTTGTGGTTCCCCGGCTTTATCGACTACGCGCGCGAGCGCACGATGGCGGCTACGCCCGACGCCGCCTATCTGTCGCTCGGTAAAAAGGAAACCAAGACGCCCAACCGCATGATGCGGCACGTACTCGACGATACGCACGCGATGGAAGAGCTGTTTATAGAGCGTGACATTCCAACAACGCTGGAGCTCAACCCCGGCAACCACTTTGCCCAAACTGACCTGCGCATGGCGCGCGGCATCCACTGGATACTGACGCATTAAAAATGGCGTCCACGCGTACATACGCATGGACGCCATTTTTAATTTGGCTGAACGCAGCTACTATTCAGTAGTCTCCTCAAGCTCGGAAGTATCGAACTCAAAGTCATTACCGGGCAGGATGGCGTTGAGCACAATGCCCACCAGAGAGCCCACGGCAAGGCCCGAAAGCGAAATCGTCACGCCGCCCAGTTCCAGCACGATGGCACCGGCGGTACTGTAGGCAATGCCGAGCGAAAGCACGAGCACCAGAGCCGCCACCAGCACGTTGCGGTTGTTCTGGAAATCAACCTGATTCTCGATGAGGTTACGCACGCCAACGGCGCTGATCATGCCGTAGAGCACGAGCGACACGCCGCCGATAACGCACGCCGGCATGGCGGCAATCACCGCAGCAAACTTGGGGCAGAACGAAAGCACAATGGCACAGCAGGCGGCAATGCGAATCACACGCGGGTCGAACACACGCGTAAGCGCAAGCACGCCGGTGTTCTCGCCATACGTGGTGTTGGCCGGAGCGCCAAAGAGCGACGCCAAGATGGTCGCCAGGCCATCGCCGAGCAGGGTACGGTGCAGACCGGGATCGGCAATGTAATTGCGTTCGCAGGTAGAGCCAATGGCGGAGATATCGCCGATATGCTCGATCATAGTTGCAAAGGCCAGCGGCATGATGGTGATGATGGCCGTCGTGGCAAGACCGCTATCGAACTGCGGTCCAAAGAGCGCAAACACGGTGTTGTCCCACACGACAGGTAGACCGACCCACGGAGCGACGGCAACGCCCGAAAAATCAACCTCGCCCAGCACCGCCGCGACGGCATAGCTCACCACAACGCCCAGCAGAATCGGCACGATCTTGACCATGCCGCGGCCCCAGATGTTGCAGATGATGATCACGGCCACAGCGATAACGGTGACAAGCCAGTTGGTCTGGCAGTTGGCAATGGCAGAGCTCGCCAGGATCAGGCCGATGGAAATGACGATGGGACCGGTCACCACCGGCGGAAAGAAGCGCATGACACGCTTGGCGCCAAATGCGCGGAACAGCGCTGCAAGCACCGGATAGAGCAGGCCGGCGCAGGCAACGCCCAGGCAGGCGTAGGGCAAAAGCTCGGTCTCGCCGTTGGGTGCAATGGCGGCATAACCGGCAATAAAGGCAAACGATGAGCCCAAAAATGCCGGCACCTTACCGCGCGACAGGAAGTGGAACAGCAGCGTGCCGATGCCGGCGAACAGAAGCGTCGCCGAAACGGAAAGGCCGGTGAGCACGGGCACGAGCACCGTGGCTCCGAACATCGCAAACATGTGTTGCAAACCCAACACAAACATGCGCGGGCGGCCGAGCGACGATGCATCGTAGATGGCATCGGTGACGGCGGGCGTCGAGGATTGGGACATGGAAGTCCTTTCATGATGGAAGGGCGATCAGGCATATCGGATAACCTGCCCGAACGATACGATCCGAACCATTGTACGTGATACGCCATGTCTCGCACGCGCCGTCACCTGCAAGCGGTAGCGTTACTTCCAAACGCGCTCGGCAATGCGCTTGACCAGCGCGATCTTTGCCCACTGTTCGTCCTCGGTCAGTTTGTTGCCAATCTCGCAGCTGGCAAAGCCGCACTGGGGCGACAGGTACAGGTTCTCGAGCGGCACATACTTTGCGGCCTCTTGGATACGTTCGACGATAACGTCCTCGTCCTCAAGCTCAGCCGCCTTGGTGGTCACCAGGCCCAGCACGACCTTCTTGCCGGGAGCAACGTACTTAAGCGGCTCAAAGCCACCGGCGCGTGGCGTATCGAACTCAAGGTAGAACGCGTCGACGTTCTCATGTGCGAACAGGTACGGCGCAATGGGATCGTAACCACCCTCGAAGGCATACGTGGAGTGATAGTTGCCGCGGCACACATGCGTGTTGATAACCAGATCGTCGGGCTTGCCCGCGATGGCGGCATTGTTGAGCGCCACGCCCAGCTCGCTCACCTTTTGCAGGTCAACCGGGCTCATGCCAGTCTTGGACACAAAGTCCGTATCGCAATAGATGCCCCAGGTGCAGTCATCAAATTGGATGTTGCGGCAGCCCGCGGCATACAGGTCGGCGATCACCGTGCGATAAGCGGCTGCAATGGCGTCGGCAAGTTCCTCATCGGTCTTGTAGACGGCGCGCAGACTCTCCTGCTGTCCATCGCAGCGGTCGAGCGTAACCTCCGAGAACGTCTGGATCGGCGCCGGAATGGTTTGACGCGCGACCTGGCCCTCCCCCTCAAGCGCCTTGACAAACTTAAAATGCTCGACGAACGGGTGGTTCTCGCCGCTAATGGGACCGGTAACCACGGCGGTGTCGGCCGTCGTCTCCTCGTCATGGAACATATAACCCGTGCGTGAGGTGCGGCGCTCAATGCCGTTAAGGCCCCACATAAAATCGAGGTGCCAGTAGCTGCGGCGGAACTCGCCATCGGTGATCACCTGCAGGCCGGCGGCCTTCTGCTTGGCCACTAAGTCGCGGATGGCCTCGTCCTCGACGGCCTTAAGGCCGGAAGCGTCGAGTTTACCCGCGACATAGGCGGCACGGGCATCCTTTACAGCCTGCGGACGAAGAAAACTGCCGACGATATCGGCGCGAAACGGCGCGTTCGGTTGAATCGAAGTGCTCATAGATATCTCCCTTTGCATTGGTTGCTTAACTGGGACAGAGTATGAGCGCTCATATGGTCATCGTAAAATATACGTTTATAACAGTTTGATATAGATGCTTCCTATATCAGTCTGGACTGTCATAAAGAGACTTGAACCGTGCGGAGCACAGCAGCCTAGATATGCTGACGAATCGCGTCGATATAGGCCCGACCGTAGCGCGTGAGCGTCGTGTTCTTGCGCGTGATGATGCCAATCTCCATGTACTCGTCCACGTCGAGCGGAATCGAGATAATGCCGGGGCCGTTGAGCTCGTGGCTGATCACGCCCGAGCATACCGTGTAGCCGTTGAGGCCCATGACCAAATTGAACAACGTCGCACGGTCGCGCACGCGGATATTTTTGCGACGCTCGAACGTCGAGGTCAGCTCCTCGGAATAGTAAAACGAGTTGTAGCTGCCCTGCTCGTAGGACAGGAACGGGTAGTCTTCCAGATCCTCGAGCGTCACGCTGGAGCGGCCCGCCAGCGGATGGTCGGCGCAGACGAAGACATGCGGCGCAGAAGAGCCCTTCGAACACGAGCTCGTTGGCGGCAAGCATGCGCTCGATGACCTCGCGATTGTGCTCCGACAGATATAGGATGCCCAGCTCGCTTTTCATATGCGCGACATCCTCGATAATTTCGTGGGTCTGCTCCTCGCGCAGGGTAAAGTCGTAGCGCGCGGCATCGAACTCGCGGATCACATCGACAAACGCATTAACGGCAAAGGAATAATGCTGGCAGCTCACACTAAAGTGCGGCACCTGCTCGGACGTGCCTTTGTACTTGCCCTCGAGCAGGTCGGCCTGGTCGAGCACCTGGCGCGCGTAGCCCAAGAAGGTCTCGCCTTCCTCGGACACAATGACGCCCTTGTTGGTGCGCTCAAAGATATGCACACCCATCTCGTTTTCGAGATCGCGAATCGACGCGGTAATCGAGGGCTGCGACACAAAGAGCCGGCGCGAGGCCTCGGTGATGCTACCGCATTCGGCAACCTTAACAACATATCTGAGCTGCTGAAGCTTCATAGCCTTCTCCCTAGACGTTCGTGACGCCAAAACCTGCCGCGTCCATTTGACGCATAAACGACGGCATCTCCCCCGTCGCGGCGCAGGCGGCAATCTGATGCAGAGCCCCGGCAACCGCATCATCTGCCGCAGCGCCAATATGCCAGCGTGCGGCAGCCGTGACGGCCTCGTTGGCATTGGCGACTGCAACGGAGTTAGGAACGGCATCGATCATGGGCAAATCGTTATCAGAATCGCCGAATACGGCCACCTCGTCGGGCGTCAGGCCCAAAGCGCGCGCCAGCTCCAGCGCAGCGCAGCCCTTGTCCCAACCAGCCGGAAGGATGTCGAACAGGCGCACTCGGTTGTTGGGAAACACAAGCGAGAGTTCCGGCACCTCAGCGGCAACGCGCTCACGTAGCTCCGCGAGCTCCTCACGCGAACGAGCACTCCAGATATTCGCCTTAAACACCGACGCGTCATCGACGACGGGACGACATGGGGCCTCTTCGCCTTTGAGCCACGCGTT
>CABQNA010000055.1 GCA_902465425.1 uncultured Collinsella sp. | reverse complement strand
GCCAGCGCGATCACGCCCGCCTTGGAGGCAGCGTAGTTGGCTTGCCCGGCATTGCCCATCAGGCCCACGACCGAGCTCATGTTGACGACGCAGCCGCCGCGTTGGCGCATAAAGGTCTTGGTGAGCGCGCGCGTCGTGTTAAACGTTCCTTTAAGATTGACATCGAGCACGCGATCGAAGGCGTCATCGCCCATGCGCATGAGCAGGCCATCGCGGGTGATGCCAGCGTTGTTGACGAGCGCCCAAATGGAGCCAAAGTCGTTGAGGACCGCTTCCACGCACGCGTTGACGGCAGCGGGGTCGGCCACGTCGCATTGATATGCGCGTGCCGCGGCGCCAGCCGCCTCGCAGGCTTCGCACGTCTCGCGCGCCGCATCGACACTGCCGGCATAGACGACAGCGATATCAAAGCCGTCCTCCGCCAGACCGACAGCGCAGGCGCGGCCGATGCCGCGCGAGCCGCCCGTGACCAGTGCCACGAGACGTGAGTCGTTGCGCTCGAGCGTGCCGTTGTTCAAGTTGCCCATGTCATTCCTTTCGGGTTACAGCCCTGTGGACTATGCGAGCTCGTCGGCAATAGCTGCGACCTGCTCGGCCGTTTCGCACGAATACACGCGAACGTCGCTCAACGTACGCTTGACCAGGCCGGACAGCGTTTTGCCGGGGCCGACCTCAATAAACGTGTCGATGCCTTGATCCTGCAGAGCATGCAGCGTGTCGACCCAGCGCACGGCATGGCTCACCTGGTTGGCCAGCACCTCCGATGCCGTCTGCGGGTCGGCCGGATAGGGCGCCGCTGTCATATTTGCCATGACCGGAATCAGCAGCGGAGACGGCGCGTGGCCGGCTTGGATATACGTCACCAGCCCCTCAGTCGCCTCGGCCATATAGGGGCTATGAAATGCACCCGACACCGCGACTTTCATAGCGCGGCCGCCAGCCTCTTTTACCAGGACGTCGAGCTCCTGCAGCGCCTCGGGCGCCCCGGCAACAACCGTCTGCTGCGGACTGTTGTAGTTGACCGGCCAGCAGTCCTCGCCGGCCTGTTTTGCCAGGTTCTCGACTTGCGCTGCATCGAGTTTGATGACGGCGCGCATGCCGCCGGGGTGACGCTCGGCCGCCGTGGCCATCAATGCCGCGCGCTCACATACGAGCTCAAAACCCGCTCGCGTATCGAATGCCTCCGCAAAGGTGAGCGCAGCGACCTCGCCCAGCGAGAATCCCGCACAGGCGGCAGGCACCACGCCGCGCTCGCGCAGGGCGACGGCGACTGCCAAGTCGTGCACGAACACGCAAGGCTGCGTGTTCTCGGTCTGCGAGAGCTCCTCCTTGGAGGCGCTCCGGCACTGCTCGCTGGTCCCCGGGCGCACCTCGTCGGCAATGGCGAACACCTCGGCGGCCGCCGGCGATGCTTCGATGAGGTCGACACCCATCGCGGGATGCTGGGCACCCTGGCCGGCAAACAGAAACGCTACGCTACCCATGCGCACGCACCCCTCAGGACGCGCTCGGCACCATCGACCAGGTCATCGACAATTTCACGTGCGCTTTGGCGCTCGTTGACCATGCCGGCAATCTGTCCACACAAAAACGAGCCCTCTTCGTAATTGCCGTCCTTTGCGGCCTTACGCAGCGCACCGGTTCCCATAGCACCGAGCTCCTCGGCACTCGCACCGGAACCCTCGCTCTTGGCATAGGCGTTGGTGAAGGGGCTCTTGAGGGCGCGCACCGGGTGTCCCGTCGAACGGCCGGTCGCACGCGTCGAGGTGTCGCTGGCCTTCAGGACCATCTCCTTGTACTGCTCCGATACGGTGCACTCGTCTGCGACCAGAAAGCGCGTACCCACTTGCACGCCGGCGGCGCCCAGCATAAAGGCGACGGGAATGTCGACCGCATCGACGACCTGCGGCACCAGTGCCATCGTCGAGGTCTCGCCAATATGGCCGCCCGATTCGGTACCCTCGGCAACCACGGCAGTGGCTCCGCGACGCGCCACGAGACGAGCCAGCGCCACCGAGGCAACGACCGGGATGACCTTGATGCCTGCCTCGTTCCACGCCTTCATGTACTTGGTGGGATTGCCGGCGCCCGTCACGACGACCGGAACTCGCTCGTCAATCACGACCTGCGCGACCTCGTCGGCAAACGGGCTCATGAGCATGACGTTGACGCCAAAGGGCTTATCCGTCTTGGTGCGCAGCTCATGAATCTGATCGCGAAGCCAGTTGGCGTCGGCGTTCATGGCCGCGATGATGCCTAAGCCACCCGCCTCGGACACTGCGGACGCCAGCGAGGCATCGGCAATCCAGGCCATACCGCCCTGGAACACGGGCTTTTCGATGCCGAGCAGATCGCAGAGAGGAGTCTTGAGCATCTCTACTTCTCCAATGCCGCCTCGACCGTATCGGCGAACTCGCCGACCGTCTTGGGGTTCTCCTCGGTATCGAGCTGGATGCCAAACTCGTCCTCGACGGCGACGAGGATCTCGACGGTGCCCAGGCTGTCGAGACCAATCTCCTCGAGCGTGGACTCGGGCTTCATCTCAACATCGTCAAGACCGGCGGTCTCGCGGATAACGTCGCAAACGCGCTCGAAGGTCTTCTGATCTGCCATGGTAGTTCTCCTTTGGTTGTGCCCTAGGGCGTTTTTATTTCCTGTGTGCGACTACTTCCAACGAAGCAGATAGCCACCTATATCCAGACCGGCGCCAAATCCAACGAGGGCGATGGTGTCGCCTGCATTCAGTGCGTCGGTACTTGCCAGCCGGTCAAGCGCAAAGGGAATGCAGGCGCTCGAAATGTTGCCGGTCTCCCGCAGCGTTCGAACCACTCGCTCGTCTGGCACGCCGAGGCGCTTGACCGCCTGACTCAGGATTCGTTCGTTAGCCTGATGGAATACAAAGTGGTCGATGTCCTCGACCGCGATGCTCGCGTCGCAGGCGAGCTTGTTGACCGTGTCGCAGATGGCATTGACACCAAACTTGAACACGCGACGGCCGTTCATGGAAAGCACACTCTGGCGGTCCGAAGGAACCTTGAATGGCGAGGTGCCATCCAGCCCGGGAACGCGCAACGTCTCGACATCGGGTGCGGTCGAAAGCTCGACAGCGAGGGGATTCTCTCCCCCAGCCTCTATGACCGCAGCACCCGCGCCATCGCCAAAGAGCACGCACGTGGCGCGGTCGGTCCAATCGAGCGCGCGCGTCATCTGCTCGGCCGCAACGACCAGCACGTGCCTGGCGCGACCGCGCTCGATATAGCCCTCGGCGACATCGAGCGCAAACACGAAGCCGGCGCAGGCCGCCGAGACATCGAAGGCAGGGCACGCCGCGCCTAGTCGCTCAGCAACGGCACACGCCTCGGCGGGAACAAGGTGGTCACCCGTCGTCGTCGAGCAGACGATCAGATCCAGCTGGCTCGCGTCGATTCCGGACACCTGGAGTGCCCGCTCGCTCGCCGCTACGGCAAGGTCGTCAAGTGACTCGGTGGTACAGACGTGGCGGCTCTTGATACCTGTGCGGGTAAAAATCCACTCATCCGAGGTATCGAGGAACTCAGACAGCTCGTCATTGGAAACACTGCGTTCAGGAAGCGCCGAGCCTGTTCCAAGAATCGTGAAACCCATCACTAACCTCCTTTGAGTTGTTGACGTGTTTACATCGACCAAGAGAGGATAACGCATTTTAGTCGTTGTTAACGTGTTAACATTAAATTGTCCAAATGCAACAAAGGCTTCACATTGTGTCTATCTCTCGACACCATTGCGCGATTGCCTTATTAACTTAGGAGGTAGCAGCCGCTATGGATGCCCAATTAACGATTGTCGACGTAACCGGATCGACCAACGATGACCTGCTCGAGGCAGGAAAACAGGGTGCGCCGCACGGCACAGGACTTGCCGCCCGCGCGCAAACGGCAGGACGCGGCCGGCGCGGCCACAAGTGGGATTCAACCGCCGGCAACCTATTGCTTTCGATTGTCCTGCGTCCATGCGTTAATCCCGCAAAGTACTCTGGTCTTGCCGCCGTCAGCGGCCTAGCGGTGCTCGAAGCACTCGAAAAGCAGGGTCTTGCAAACGAGATTCGCCTTAAATGGCCCAACGACCTGGTCGCGCGAGGACGCAAGCTCGGCGGCATTCTGGTCGAGGCCGCACGCGATAACGAAGGCAAACCTTTCGCCGTCTGCGGCATTGGTGTCAACGTAAACTACACGCCCCAAGAGGTGCCCGATGGCGGCCTGGCGGCAATTGGCCTCTCGGACCTCAACGAGAGCGTTCCCGCCGTCGACATGCTCCTCGATGAGGTCTATCACGCAGTTATAGACGCTGTAGATACCTGGGCAGAGCGCCTCAACGCCAAGGAAGAAGACGCCGGTCCGCTCGCGCCCGTCCACGACGAATATATCGCTCACCTCAATTGGATCGGGAAGCACGTTATCGCCCGCTCCCCCGCTGGAGACGAGCTGGCACGAGGCATATTTAGAACGGTCGACGATTGCGGCCGCGCAAGCATTGAGACCGAGAGCGGCTTGTGCGTCTTCCACTTCGAAGAAGCATCCTTGCGCCCCCTGAGCGAATAGGGCGCCGCAGCCGTCGGCTCGGCAGACAAATTCGCTATCCCAAAATCTAAACTCAAAACAAAAGGGCCCCGCTACCGTAATGGCAGCGGGGCCCTTTAAGCTATGAGCGATATCGCTTAGAGCTTGATGTCGATGTCGACGCCAGCGGGAAGGTCGAGACGCATGAGCGAATCAACGGTGCCCGAGGTGGGGTCGAGGATGTCGATGAGGCGCTTGTGGGTGCGCATCTCGAACTGCTCACGGGAGTCCTTGTTCACGTGCGGCGAGCGGATAACCGTGTACAGGTTGCGCTCGGTGGGCAGGGGGACAGGACCGGAAACGCGAGCGCCGGTCTTCTGAGCGGTCTCGACGATGAGCTTCGCGGACTGATCGACGACCTCGTGATCATAGCCCTTGAGGCGAATGCGGATCTTCTGGGTAGCCAACTTAAACCTCCAAAGAGTGCGAGAGATGTTCTCGCGGATTACGTAACAGGGAGCTCGAACTTAGGCGTTCTTGCTCATGACCTCGTCCACGATGGACTTGGGCGCGGGCTCATAAGAGTCGAACTGCATCGTGTAGGATGCACGGCCCTGGGTCTGGGAGCGAAGGTCGGTAGCGTAACCGAACATCTCGCCCAGCGGCACCTTGGCACGGATGAGCTTGCTGTTCTTGCGATCCTCCATGCCCTCGATCTTGCCGCGGCGACCGGAGAGGTTGCCCATAACGTCGCCCATGTACTGCTCGGGGGTCTCGACCTCGACAGCCATGATCGGCTCGAGCAGCTGCGGGTCAGACTTCTTGAGGGCGTCCTTGATAGCCATGGAACCGGCGATCTTGAAGGCGGCCTCGGAGGAGTCGACCTCGTGGTAAGAACCGTCGAACAGGGTGACCTTAACGTCGAGGACCGGGAAGCCGGCGATAACACCGGTGTTCAGGGCCTCCTGAATGCCCTTGTCGATGGACGGGATGTACTCCTTGGGTACGACGCCGCCGACGATAGCGTTGACGAACTCGTAGCCGAAGCCCTCCTCCATCTTCTCGAGCTTGATGACAGCGTGGCCGTACTGACCGCGACCGCCGGACTGACGGACGAACTTGCCCTCAGCCTTCTCGACGTCGTGACCAGCGGTCTCGCGGTAGGCAACCTGGGGCTTACCAACGTTAGCGTCAACCTTGAACTCACGGAGCAGACGGTCGACGATGATCTCGAGGTGCAGCTCGCCCATGCCGGCGATGATGGTCTGGCCGGTCTCGTGGTTGGTGGACACCTGGAAGGTCGGGTCCTCCTCGGCGAGCTTGGTCAGAGCCAGGGACATCTTGTCCTGCTCGGCCTTGGTCTTGGGCTCGATGGCAACGTCGATAACGGGCTTAGCGAACTCGATCTTCTCGAGGACGATCTCCTTGCCTTCGGCGCACAGGGTGTCACCGGTGGTGGAGTTCTTGAAGCCGACGCAAGCGACGATGTCGCCGGCGGCAGCGTCGTCACGGTCGATACGCTCGGCGGCGTTCATCTCGAGGATGCGGCCGAGGCGCTCGCGCTGACCGTTGGAAGCGTTGACCACGTAGGAGCCGGACTCGGCGCGGCCGGAGTAAACGCGGACGTAGGTGAGCTTACCGACGAACGGGTCGGTCATGATCTTAAAGACCAGGCCGGAGAAGGGCTCGTCGAAGGAAGGATGACGCTGAATCTCCTCGCCGGTGTCCGGATCGGTACCGGTGACGGCCTCGACGTCGAGCGG
This sequence comes from uncultured Collinsella sp., assembly GCA_902465425.1. GTDB lineage: Bacteria > Actinomycetota > Coriobacteriia > Coriobacteriales > Coriobacteriaceae > Collinsella. Next base: position 2,061 of record CABQNA010000055.1, on the reverse strand, counting down.
GCTGGGCAGGTAGTCGACGACAGCGTCGAGCAGCTCCTGAACGCCCTTGTTCTTGTAGGCGGAGCCGACGAAGACGAGGTTGAGCTCATTGGCCAGAACACCCTTGCGCAGAGCAGCCTTGAGCTCCTCGACGGTGAAGTCCTCCTCCATGAGGATCTTCTCCATGAGCTCGTCGTCAAAGCTGGCAGCAGCGTCAAGGAGCTCCTCGCGCTTGGTGGCAGCGATGTCGGCAAACTCAGCCGGGATCTCGTCCATCGGCTCGGGGTAGGTCATGCCCTTCTCGTCGGCCTTGAAGTCCCATGCAGTCATGGTGACCAGGTCAATGACGCCCCAGAAGTTGTCCTCGGCGCCCATCGGGACCTGAGCGGCCACGGCGTTAGCGTCGAGACGATCCTTCATGGTCTCGATAGCGTTGAAGAAGTCAGCGCCCACGCGGTCATACTTGTTGATGAAGGCGATGCGGGGGACGTTGAAGGTAGAAGCCTGACGCCAAACGGTCTCAGACTGGGGCTGAACGCCGGCAACAGCGTCGAAGACGGCAACAGCGCCATCGAGGACGCGCAGGCAGCGCTCGACCTCGGCGGTGAAGTCAACGTGGCCCGGGGTGTCGATGATCTGGATGCGGTAGTCCTTACCGTCCTTGTTCCAGAAGCACGTGGTAGCAGCGGAGGTAATGGTTACGCCGCGCTCCTGCTCCTGAACCATCCAGTCCATGGTGGCAGCGCCCTCATGGACCTCACCGATCTTGTGGGTCTTACCGGTGTAGTAAAGAATACGCTCGGTCGTGGTGGTCTTACCGGCATCGATGTGGGCCATGATGCCGATGTTACGGGTATCGGAAAGCTTGTACTTAGGCTTAGCCATGTTAGTTCCTTACCTTAACTTACCAACGATAGTGAGAGAACGCGCGGTTGGCCTCGGCCATCTTGAAGACGTCCTCACGCTTCTTGACGGAAGCGCCCAGGCCGTTGGAAGCGTCGAGGATCTCGTTGGCGAGACGCTCGGCCATGGTCTTCTCCTTGCGAGCGCGGGAGAAGTTGACGATCCAGCGGATACCCAGAGCGGTGGAACGACGGGAGTTGACCTCCATCGGGACCTGATAGGTAGCGCCACCGACACGCTTGGGCTTAACCTCGAGCGTGGGCTTGACGTTGTCCATAGCCTTCTTGAAGGTAGCGAGAGCGTCGCCACCCTCGGACTTCTCGGCAACGATCTCGAAAGCGGTGTAAACGATGCGCTCAGCGGTGGCCTTCTTGCCGTCAAGAAGGACCTTGTTGATGAGCTGAGTCACCAGGCGGTTGTTGTAAACGGCGTCAGGCTGAACCTCACGACGATTAGCTGCTGCACGACGCGGCATGTGAAATCTCCTTAAGTGTCTACCGTGCGGCGCTTAGGCGGCACACGGCGAAAGTATCAAAACGTTATCTGGCTTATTTAGCCTTGGGGCGCTTAGCACCGTACTTGGAACGGGCCTGCATACGGTTCTGGACCGGAGCAGCGTCGTAGGCGCCACGGATGACGTGATAACGGACACCAGGGAGGTCACGGACACGACCGCCGCGGACGAGCACGATGGAGTGCTCCTGCAGGTTGTGGCCCTCACCCGGGATGTAAGCAGTAACTTCGATGCCGTTGACAAGGCGAACACGGGCAACCTTACGAAGAGCCGAGTTCGGCTTCTTGGGGCTCGTGGTGAAGACGCGGGTGCACACGCCGCGCTTCTGGGAGTTGTGCTGCAGAGCAGCGTTCTTGGACTTCTTGGGCACGGAACGACGGCCCTGGCGAACCAGCTGGTTAATAGTAGGCAAAGCGTACTCCTTCTCGAATGATTCCAGCTTTCTGTAAAGTGCAACGGCTTGAATCGAGGGGTCAGCATCCCCCTACGAAACACGCAGTTCGATAGGATACGTGGCGTTAGCTGTGCCGTCAACAGACCACGCCGCCGGGCGTATCCTAAAATAGCCATATTTCCGCAAAGCCTACACAAAAGGAATCCCCTTCTGTGCGCGTGGGCGGATTCCCGGGCCGGGCGGCACAGGGGTTAAGTTTGCTGCTCTACAG
>CABQNA010000054.1 GCA_902465425.1 uncultured Collinsella sp. | reverse complement strand
AGAGGTGTAGGAGTTCTCGTTGTCGTACCAAGAGGTGACCTGAACGAGGGTCTGGCCGTTGCCGAGGTCAGAGCACATGGTCTGAGTGGCGTCGAAGATGGAGCCGTGGGTCTCGCCGATGATGTCGGTGGAGACGATGTCGTCCTCGTTGTAACCGAAGGTCTCGGAGATGGTGGCAGCGTAGGCCTTCATAGCAGCGTTGACCTCGTCGACGGTGACCTTCTTGTCAACGACAGCGTAGAGGTTGGTGATGGAGCCGGTCGGCGTCGGGACGCGCTGGGCGGCACCGATGAGCTTACCGTTGAGCTCGGGGAGAACCAGGCCGATAGCCTTGGCAGCACCGGTGGTGTTGGGGACGATGTTGACGGCGCAGGCGCGGCTACGACGCTTGTTGCCCTTGCGCTGCGGGCCGTCGAGCGGCATCTGGTCGCCAGTCCAGGCGTGAATGGTGGTCATGATGCCGGACACGATGGGAGCGAAGTCGTTCAGACCCTTGGCCATCGGGGCGAGGCAGTTGGTGGTGCAGGAAGCAGCGGAGATGATGTTGTCCTCAGCGGTCAGCGTCTCATGGTTGACGTTGTACACGATGGTGGGCAGATCGCTGCCAGCCGGAGCGGAGATGACGACCTTCTTGGCGCCAGCGTTGATGTGGGCCTGAGCCTTAGCCTTGCTGGTGTAGAAGCCGGTGCACTCGAGAACGACGTCGACGTCGAGGTCGCCCCAAGGCAGGTTGTTGGCGTCGGCCTCCTTGTAGATCTTGATCTCCTTGCCGTCAACGGTGATGGAATCCTCGCCAGCAACGACCTCGTGATCGCGAGCGTAGTTGCCCTGCGTGGAGTCGTACTTCAGCAGGTAAGCGAGCATATCGGGAGAGGTGAGGTCGTTGATAGCGACGATCTCGGAGCCCTCATGACCGAACATCTGACGGAAGGCCAGACGACCGATGCGACCGAAGCCGTTAATAGCAACCTTTACTGCCATTGTGTCTCCTTTCGTAAGGCCCCCGCAAGCTACAGCGCCTGCCGTTGAGGCCCACAAACTAACCACTCGCCTAATATACCTTTTTTTTGACTTGAATTTCACGAGAATGCTCGAAATTGAAAAGCAAATTTGCGTTAAAACGCTTTAAAGAATAAAGTAGCAGCTAAATCCGTATATAAGTCGATACTTTAAACTACTTGTTTGCTTCAATGAGCTTTTCAAGCCGTAAAACACGATGGTAGAGGGCAGACTTCGACAAGGGAGGGTCAGCCATCTCCCCTAAATCACGCAGCGAAAGATCGGGATAGCGCTCGCGCAGGTCGCAAAAGACCGCCAAGGCATCCGGAAGCGTGTCGCGCAAACCCCGCTGTTCGAGCTCATCGATAAGCGCAAGCTGATGTTGGGCAGCACCGGCGCTTCTGGTCTGGTTGGCGAGCTCGGCGTTCACGCGACGGTTTACGTCGTTCTTAACCAATTTGACCGCGCGCGCTTCCTCGATCTCGGCAACGCTGCGCTTGGCACCGACCAGCTTTAGGAGCTGCTCGATCTCCTCGGCGCTCTTAATGTACACGGCATATGACCCCCGCCGTGCATTAACACGAGCATGGACCCCAATCTGCTCCAACAGATCGCAAAGCCCCTTGGCATATTGCTCTCCCTGCACCGCGATCTCCAAATGAAAATCGCCGCGTGGATCGGCCACGAAGCCGCCCGCGATGAGCGCGCCGCGGATATAGGCAAGTCTACAGCAGGGACGGGCAACGATATGTCGGGGCACGCCGGCGACAAGTCCTCCCCTACGGTCGAGGATACCCAGCAGCACCAGAGCCTTATCCAGGTCTGGCTGATCAGGCAAGGTGATGAGGTAGTTTCGAACCTTATGCAAGACCGATTTACGAACGGTGAATTCCGTTTTGAGCTTAAGGATGCGATGCGTCAGTGTAATCATCGTGCGCGCGACGGCGCCCGTCTCGGTCGCGACCGTCAAACGATACCGCCCGGAGCCGGCCAGCGAAAGTGTACCGCTCACACGCGTCAGGGCGGCAAGCGTCGACAAATCGCAGTATTCACATTCGGGTTCGCAGCGCGCGAGCTCGTCGCGCACCTCAGCGGTAAACGACATGCAGGCCTATGCCTTCGTGTTGGCGCGTGACAAATCGCGGTGGGAGATGCTCACATGATACTGAGCGCCTTCCAAATAACGTGCCGTGGCCTCGGCGATGGCAACACTACGGTGTTGACCGCCCGTGCAACCGATGGCAATAGAAAGCTGCGGCTTGCCCTCCGCGATATAGCCGGGCATCACCGTATCGAGCAGCTGCGTCCAGGCCTTCCAGAACTCCTGGGTCTTGGGATGGTCCAGAACAAAATCGGAGACCTTTTTATCGAGACCGGTCATCGTGCGCATCTCGGGATCGTAGAACGGATTGGGCAGGAAGCGGACGTCGATCATAATGTCCGCCTCGACGGGCATGCCGTGCTTAAAGCCAAACGAGAACACGTGGACGTCCATGAGCTGCTGGTCGGACAGCTCGGAAAATGCCATGCGTAGCTTGTTGCGCAGCGCAGAGGTGCGCAGACGGCTCGTATCGATAATCATATCGGCTCGGTCGCGCACGCCCTGAAGCTGAAGGCGCTCGCGCTGAATGGCATCGGCCGTCGTCTCCCCCGGCTTGGCAATGGGATGGCGGCGGCGGTTTTCGCTATAACGACGGATCAGCACCTCATCAGAGGCCTCGAGAAACACGATGTCACAGCTCATCTCGCGCTCCTCGAGTGCGGCAACGGCATCGAGCAGCTCATCGAACAAGCCCTGGCTGCGCAGGTCGCAGGTGACAGCGAGATGCCTGCCCACGCCCGTATTGATGCCGACGAGCTCGGCAAGCTGGGCGATGAGACGCGGAGGCAGGTTATCGATGCAAAAATAGCCCATGTCCTCGAACACGTGCATGGCCTGTGTGCGGCCCGATCCGGACATTCCGGTGATGATGACGATATCGGGGATGCGCTCCGAGCGCTCCGCCGCATCCATGGCATCTCCCTTTTGCATGTGCTGCCTCCCGAAAACAAGCGCGGGACCCAGCAACCCGGATCCCGCGCGGTCAATTGCCTATATTGAGTATACCGCCCCGAGCGGATACGAGGTCTGTCTTACGCCTCAAGCGCAGCCTTGAACCAACTTGTAATACTCGTGGGGTGCGTGATGGCGGTGCCGACGACAACGGCCCAGGCGCCAGCATCGATCGCGGCGCGAGCCTCCTCGGGCGTATGCACGCGACCCTCACAAATGATGGGAAGGCCGGGGAATTCCTCAGTCGCCTGACGCAGGAGCGGCAGGTCGGGACCATCGGCCATGGTGCAGTCGATGGCGGCGACGCCGTGAGAAAGCGTGGTGGATACCAGGTCAAAGCCCATATCAACAGCACGGCGAATATCCTCGATGGTGGCACAATCCGCCATCAGGAGCACACCCTCCTCGTGCAGCGGACGGAAGGTATCCTCGACCGTCTTGCCATCGGGGCGCGGACGATCGGTGGCGTCGATCGCCACGATATCGGCACCGGCAGCAACGCAGGCGCGAGCGTGACGCAGCGTCGGCGTGATGTAAACGCCCTCGTGCCCATCCTTCCACAGGCCGATGACGGGAACCTCACAGCGACCCTTAATGGCGGCAATGTCGGCAAGGCCCTGGCAGCGAATGGCGGCAGCGCCGCCGAGCTCGCAAGCGCGAGACATTTGAGCCATGGTCTCGGGCGTACGAAGCGGCTCGCCCATATACGCCTGAACGCTCACGACGAGCTTGCCCTTCAGGGATTGAATCAAAGGATCGACGGTCATGTTCGACTCAACCTTTCTCAAAACAGCCTTCTGAGACACCGCACCTTGACGTTCAAACCGTCGCTCGCGTACCGAAGTACGCTTCGCTCCTCTTTCACGTCAATCTGCGGCACCTCAGAAGGCGCACTTGGTAGTTATGTTTACTTCAACGACGCAAGAAGGTGTTCGGCGGCACCGATGAGCGGAGCATCGCCCTCCAGAGAACCGATGAGGATCGGCGTGTCCTGAAGCGGATCGAGCGCCTGGCTGGCATAGCCTTCGTGCACCGAATCCTTCCACGTCTGTGAACGCCAATCGGGACCTTGGTGAATCACGCCGCCCGAAAGCACGATGACCTCAGGGTCCAGGATGTTAGCGAGCGAGCCCAAGCTGGCGCCCAGCGCAAAGCCGGCGTCATGGATGACCTCGGTCGCCTTTGCGTCGCCCGCACGGCACAGGTCGTTCACATCGCGACCGACCGAAGGACGGCTGGGGTCGACGCGGCCAAAACGCTCATCGTACATTCGACCAATGGAAGTGCCCGAAGCAACCGACTCCAGATGGCCGGAACGCCCGCAGGCGCAGGGAATGCCGGCGGCAGCCGAGCACTCGATGTGGCCCATATGGCCGGCAGCACCATGGAAGCCCTGCATCACGCGGCCGTTCTCGACATATGCGCCGCCGATGCCCGTACCGATGCCAAGACACAAGACGGAGAACTTACCCTTGCCGACGCCCCAGTGGGCCTCGCCCAGTGCATGAGCCTGCACGTCGCCTACAACGGCAACGGGAAGACCGAGGTCCTCGCGCAGACGCGGCCCCAACTGAACGCCGGACCAGCCGGGCATGATCTCGTTGGCATACGCGATGGCGCCCGTCTTGGGATCGACGACGCCGGCGGCACCGATACCGACGCCAAGGACCTCGACATCGGGATTCGCCTCAAGAGCAGCCTTGATGGACGCCTCGATACGCTGGAAGACGGCCTCGCCGCCCTCCTGGGCCTCGGTAGGAACCTCGGCCTCAAAAACAGGATGGGGCACGCTGCCGTCAGCCGGGTACTCCATGATGGCAGTCGCGATCTTAGTTCCGCCGATATCGACAGAGCAGACGTACTTGTTCTCCATGTCGCTCTCCTTAGGAGATAAAAACAACTACAGGAAATGAAGGCGGTGTTATCGCCGCAACTCAGTAAAGGTTTCCCAGGTGCCCGAGGTTGGGGTGAAAGTGGTCGGGCGTTGACCTAATGGGTCACGCCCGACCACTTGAGCCCCAAGATCGGGTGCCTGGGGAAGCTTTACAGGAGACCGTTGTCCTGGAGGACCTTCTTAATCGCCTCGACGTTCTCGCCGGTCATGGCCTTCACCGGGCGCGGCATGGTCGGGCTGTCGAAGATACCCATGAGGTTCATAGCGGTCTTGAAGGCGCCGACGCCACCGGCATAGCCCTGGACGCCCGAGGTGACATCCCAGATGTGCGAAATCTCGTTGAGGCGATCCTGCTCGGCCTTGACGGTAGCCCAGTCACCAGCCTGAGCGGCCTTCCACTGACGCACGTAGCCCTCGGGCTCAACGTTGGCGAGACCCGGGACGGAACCGTCGGCGCCACCGAGGTAGGCGCCGTCGACAACAACCTCGTGACCGGTGAGAATGCTCATCGGATGGCCGTTCTTCTCGTTCTCCTGGACGAGGTAGCGGAACGAGATGTCATCACCCGAGGAATCCTTGACGCCGGCCAGAACGCCCTCGGCGCCGAGCTTGGCAAGGAGCTTCCAGGGGAGCTTGGTGTGGACGCACACGGGGATGTCGTAGGCGAAGATGGGCAGGTCGAGTTCCTCATGCAGGATGCGGAAGTGCTCCTCGACCTCGGTCATGCCCTGCAGGGCATAGAACGGGCAGGTGGCGACAAGCGCATCGGCGCCCAGCTCCTGAGCGACCTTGCCGTGCTCGATCATGCGCTCGGTCTCGGTGTCGATGATGCCGACCAGAACAGGCACGCGGTGATCGACGATACGGACGGCCTCGGCGATGATCTGACGACGACGCTCGTCGGTGGAGAAAACGACCTCGCCCGAGGAGCCCAGGAAGAACAGGCCATCGACGCCGGCATCGATCATGCGGTTGATGCTGCGCTCAAAGGAGGCAACGTCGAGCTGGTGGTCTTCGGTATCGGGAACAACGACGGGAGGGATAACGCCGGTGAATTTCTGAGTTGCCACAAGAATCTCCTTAGTTGTCTGGCGGGCGACCCTATGCCACCCACTCTTGTTGGCAGTGTCCAGGCCGTCTAGGCCAAAGAACACGGGTAGAACGTTTGGTTAAAGAAGTCGACGACTTCGTTTTCGAACGCATTGATGCGCTCGTGAGCGTATTTGGCATAGATGATATGCCTCCGGTCACACTCAAGACCGTTGAACACGGCAAGCTGGCCCTTGGGATCGCTCACGGCATCCATAAGCGATGTGCCCATGAGCACCGATCCGCGCACCCGAGACGACAGAGCCTCGAGACCACCGGGAATTGGATTGGCAACCGCCGTGCAGGCAAGGCCCCGCTCGTCCAGAGCAGAAACCGCCAGCGCGACTCCGCCGCCAAGGCCCTCGCCCCATGCAAAGATGCGGTCGGGGTCCATGCCATCAAGATTGCGCGCCACCTTCGCCAGCGCGCAACCCCAACGGACGCGCTCGACAAAAGCGGGCGAAGAAATCCCCCGCCGCAGGTCGTCCGCACCAGCAACATCGTCATCCAGCGCGAGGACGGCATACCCCATGGCGGCAAATCTCGTCATGTGATGCCAGCCGCGCACAGGCCGATCGATGTCGTGGAACATCAGGCACAGCGGCACGCGCTCAGATACTCGGGCACGACCGACAGGCTCGATCAAACGAGCGTGAATCGCATCGTCACCGAGCTCAAAGGAAACCTCCGAGTAACGGGCGCAGGGGTTAACAAAATCAATCGCCGTAATGGCCAGGCCTTGAATCTCAAGATTCGAAGCGCATGTCTCTAAATCAGAAACATCTGCTTGGACATCACCGCGCCAGTCCCGATATTCTGCGAGCCTTGACGAAACCGTTCCAGGAATTCCCACGAGCCCGGGGACAATCAGCTCGTCAACATTGCTCTCGCACTTAGACATGAGCCTCCCCTCCCTTGCAGAAAAACGGAATGATCAGATCGTCAAAATCCTGAATCTCCTCGTGGCCAAAGCCTTCAAAGAACTCATGACGCTTTTCACAGGTCAGGTTGTTATAGACCGCAAACTGCGTCGCTGGCGGACAGACAATATCGGCTGTGCCTGTGCCAAACAGCACAGGGCATTTGACCATGGGAGCAAAGTTCTTGGAATCGAAGTACGCCAGCTTGGCATAGGCTTCGTCAATACGAGTCGAGTCCTCGTCAAACCAGCGAGACCAATAGCGCAGGCCCTCGTAGGCAATGTCGTCGGCATCCAAATCCCAGACCAAGCGGAAATCTGACAGGAAGGGATAGAGGATGGCGGCACGATTGATAAGCTCGCTGTTAAGCGCACAGGTCGCAATGCCCAAACCGCCGCCCTGCGACGCGCCGTTCACAAACACACGCGCAAGATCGATGCCCTCGAGCTCGCGAACGATGCGGCACAGGATGCGAATATCTTGGTGCAAGCGGACATAGTAGAGGTTGGCCGGGTCGCCGTCGATACCGGCGACGATATGGCCCGCAACCGTTGTGCCCTCAAATCCGCCAATGTCCTCGGAGGGACCTCCTTGGCCGGGGCAGTCGAGGGCGATGAGTGCCATGCCCATGCCCGCAAACGATGCCTGCTCAAACCAACTGCGGCTTGCACCTGGATACCCATGGAACTGAAGTACCAATGGCACGGGCTCGTCCGAGACGGGTTTAAGGTACTTGGCATGAAGGCGAGCGCCACACATGCCGGTATACCAGAGGTCGAAAAGCTGGCAGGTCACGGCGTCGGTGACCGATGCCGCCTCGATCGCATAGTCAAGCCCGACGGCGTCGGCCTCGGCCATGCGATCCTTCCAAAAGAGATCGAAATCTGATGGACGGGGCATGGCGCCTCGATATTCACCAAATTGATGTTGTAGCTCCTGAGCACTTGGCATGGCTCGTGAACCCAACCTTTCGAAATCGCAACGGAGGTGCGCCCGGCAAGGGAACCGGGCGCACGGGAGGGAAAGCGAGGCTACTCGCCGAGCTTGGGATGCAGCAGCGACGGCGCAGCGCCGAGCAGCATCTTGGTGTAGGGGTCCTGGGGGTGCTGGAAGACCTGCTTGGCCTCGCCCTGCTCGACGATCTTGCCGCCATTCATAACGATGATGTCGTCAGAGATATAGCGGACCGTCTGGATGTCATGGCTGATGAACACCATGGCCAGGCCGAGCTCCTTCTTAAGGTCGGTCAGCAGGTTCAGAATCTGCGCGCGGACCGAAACGTCCAGAGCCGAGGTGGGCTCGTCGGCGATGATGGCATCGGGGTTCAGCGACAGGGCACGGGCAATTGCGACGCGCTGACGCTGGCCGCCCGAAAGCTGGCCGGGAAGAACCTCGGCAGCGGAGCTGGGCAGACCGGTGAGCTCCAAGAGTTCCTTGACGCGCTTCTCCTGCTCGG
>CABQNA010000053.1 GCA_902465425.1 uncultured Collinsella sp. | reverse complement strand
AAGGCCTGCACGTAGGGAATGTTGCCATCGGCAGGCGTCGACTCCACCTGCACGCGCGGCTGCTGCTGAGTCTCGCCGGCGTGGTCCGCATCCTGGGGGCGCTGGGAATCGTTCTCGCTCATAGCTGCGATCCTTTCGTCAAATAACCAAAGGCCCGCCAAACACGTGGCGGGCCGTCATTGTTCACGTTGAGTTGTACCCCAAGCTGGGCAGTCCCGAGCACTAGATGCCAAGATTTCAGCTTTGCTTAAGTAATGACATGCTTATAAGCCAATTCGTTTTATGCCGTCATGTCTATTCAATATAACAGTCGATAGCAAAATTATATGTTGAATCGTTAATAAAGTCCGTAATCGTCGCACCCATGCCTGATCCGCACGTCCACTTATCCTTCACCGCGTCGTATGGCGTTGGCCCCCACCCCGTTTCATATGATGCTTCGCTTTCTGTGAAGTAGTTCATCACGTATTTATCTTTCTGCATGAGCGCATACCAAGCGTTTGCATACATCACAAGCGGATCGGTTTGGACTATCGAGTACTTTCCGGAACGAATCTCAATTTCTGTTTTATCGTTATAATAAGCGACTGTGAGCTCAATCTTGGCAAGCAGCGGCAACGTTTCATCTGATTCCCTCTGGATTGTTATGACATCACCGGCCATAGCGTCGGCAGACACAGTTTTGCTCTCTGGCGTGAAAATAGTCTCTCTGCTTCTTGTTCGCGTTTTTTCATTGCCATTTTCATCTCTGACCACCGTGTCGACCACGAGCGTCAATCGCTTCTGAGCGTCCGGCAACTCCACGGCTTCTGCCATCCCGGCTCGCATCAAAATAGGAGCCCCCGCCATCAGACCTAAGAACTGCTTTCTATCAATCATTCTTCATTCCCCTTGTCTACTTGATTTGACTTTCTCAGCTGAATGGGGATACAGAACAGTCCCGTCAAGTTCCTTATCTTCCACAAAAACTAGAATCCATTTATCACCTGCTTTCAACCCTGAGACATATCCGGAACTTGACTTACGGCGCATATCGATTCTCTTACGGCAACCACTTGGCATAAGCGCCTCAAATTGCCCGTTATGAACATCCGATAGAGCGCGCACCTCGACTGCAACAACCGTGTCGTTTTCTCCCCCATTAGTCGCCCTTAACAGAAAGAAGCTCGCTGCGGTGAGCAAAGCAAAGGAAAGCACCAATAGGAGCATTGCCCTTCGAATGAACTTGTCGCCGTTCACGAGTACAATCAACCCTTGCAATATGTGCCATCGTGAGACGTGTAAATTGATACGTCATATGGAAGAAACTGTAGCTGGTTTGTCCATCCATTCCAAACAACAAGCAGGTACTTCTTGGCATTCGAGTATGTGTTATGCATTGCCACGTAGCCCACAACTGCCATTGCGTGCCCGCTGCCATTTGACCGGAGCCTTCCAGAGAAAATACTCAGATTCCCCGAGTCGGTATTCACCCTAAAGGAATCCCATGACGGATACCAAACGAATGACGTCTCAAGCTCCTTGCCTCGTCTTGCACAAAACTCCTTTAAGGCCGGAGCGGGTTTGTCAGGAGAAGTCTTGCCTTGAGTAAAGTACAGACCAGTCGCTTGATCATATTTCTTTTCTTCTTCTTCCCATGTCCCCGACAGCCTCCAAAGCTCCGAGTATAAATCAGACAATTTAAGGCGGTTCAAAGTCACATAGTGACTGCTAACTGCAAACATTGCCGAAACAGCGCAAGCATAAGTCCCCGTTTCTTTGATAACTTCTGTTTGCGTTGGCGTTATTATTCCCGAAACCGTTTTGCTCGCATCAACAACATATCCCTGTTTATACAAATCCTTGGCAGATACAAAAACGTCATCGAAATGTTCCGGCGATCCGCTGCGATTGCCTCCCGAGGACAATTTATTTGGTACTTTTTTTCCACTTGCGTCTAAAACAATGTTTTTATCTAAGTCGGCAACGCCAACAGTTAGCTCGTCAATCTTTAACGCAACGACGTTATCCGAGGATGCGAGGAGTGCAATTTCTTCGCTTGCACTCTCGATAGGTAAAAGAGCGTTCGGAGCCAAGCAGTATTCGCTGATCCACCAAGATCGCTCTGAATCAAATACGACGTAGCCATAGTTAACGTCATCCCGCTTCGCACGAACGATATACCCGATTGATTCCCCATCGGAATTCACCATTTTTACTGGGTCACAAGCGGTCACCGGCTCATCCGATACATCATCAAAGAAAGCTTGCGCTTGCTCCACAGCTATTTGCGGTGTGACACGGACTAAGTCGTCGTCTCCAAAAACCAACCTTGGAGACATCAGGGCGGCAAGCAACACTATGAATCCGACAATCACCTTTCTCGAATAACGCATTTCTTCCTCCATCCGTGTAGTAGGGAGATACGGTAACTAGATGATATTTGCTAGATAGTGTTATACGTTTGATATTGTTTTTACTGACACACTTTTAATCGGTGAAAGGTCTTCTTTTCGCCCTAAATGAGAAAAGGGTACTGGAGAAATCTCCGGTACCCTCACATTCCTCTATTTACTTGCTAATCCTTAAACAGATAGCCCACGCCGCGGACGGTGGTAATGTGCGCCGCGATCTGCGGGCCCACCTTGGAGCGGATGCGTCGGATGTGCACGTCGACGGTACGCGTACCGCCGCAGTACTCAAAGCCCCACACGCGGTGCAGCAGTACCTCGCGGCTGTAGGCACGGTTGGGGTGCGTCGCCAAAAAGCTCAGCAGCGAGTACTCCATCAGCGTCAGGTCGATGGGCTCGTTATCGAGTGTCACCTGGTAGGTAGCCAGGTTAATCTCGAGGTTATCGATGTTGAGCACATCGTCGGCGGCGACGGTCTCCTCCTCGCCCATCAGGCGCTGCGCGCGAGCCTTGAGCTCGTTGGGCGTCGCCGTGGGACATACAAAGTCGGCATGCGCGTGATTCGGCAGGCGCAGGGTGCCGAGCGCCTCGTCGTCGACGATCACCAACATGGGGACGCCGCCGCGATCGTCAAGCCACTTGGCAATCTGATCGATGCGGTCGCTGCGGATGCCGTCGGAATCGAGGATCAGCAGGTCAAAGTCGTGCGCCGCAGTCGGCGAATCGGGGGTAGCCAGGCTCACCTCGACACCCAGGGTGGTCGTCAAGCTGCGGGCAAACTCGTGGAAGCGCGTCGTGCGCGCCATGAACAGGGCACTCTTTTCGGACATATCGGCCTCCAAGGAAATGAGCTCAATCGTACTGGAACAAGCCAGCGCGATTAGGAGTTCGCCAGATAATGCTTGATCTCCCACTCGGTGATCGTGGACTCAAACTTATGCCACTCGTTGCGCTTCTTTTTGAGGAAAAAGCTGTGGATGTGCTCGCCGAGGGCATCCTTCATAAACTGCGAACCCTCAAAGACGTCGAGCGCTTCTTTGAGCGAGCGCGGCAGCGGCGTGTAGCCGGCCTCGAGCATCTGACGGTCGGTGAGTTTGAGTGTCTCGGCCGTGGCCTCGGGCGGGAGCTCCAGCTTGCGCTCGATGCCGTCCAGACCAGCCGCCAGCGTGACGGCGTTGACCAGATACGGATTGGCCATGGGATCGGGACTGCGCAGCTCGATGCGCGTGGACAGCTGCTTGCCAGGCTTGTAGACCGGGATGCGGATCATGCTCGCGCGGTTGCGCAGGCCCCACGTGGCGTACTGCGGCACGGAGTCGCCGCCCGTGGTGATGCGCTTGTACGAGTTGACCGTGGGGTTGGTGATGGCGCTGATCTCGCGCGCGTGTGCCAGGATGCCGGCCATGTAGTGCTTGGCGACGTCGGAGAGATGGTACTTCTCGTCGTCCTCGCCCCAAAAGACGTTGTTGCCGTCGTGGTCGAATAGCGACTGGCACAGGAACATAGCGCTGCCGTCCTCGCCCGCCAACGGCTTGGGCATAAAGGAGGCGTGGCAACCGCTCTCGTAAGCCTGCTGCTTAATGATGAGCTTGGCCGTGGTGATGGCGTCGGACATGCTCAGGGCCTCGGCGTGGCGCAGGCTCATGCCATGCTGCGAGCGGCCGGCGGCGTGGAAGGTGTACTCCACGGGCACGGACATCTTCTCGAGCGTGAGGACCGTGTTGCGGCGCAGGTCGCGAGCGGCGTCGCTCACCGAAAGATCGAAGTAGCCCACGTTGTCGAGCGGCTCGGGGGTGTGCTCGTCGGGGAAGTAGTAATACTCCAGCTCGGCGCCCACGTTGAGCAGATAGCCGGCCTTCTCGGCCTTGCGGAACATGCGGCGCAGGGCATCGCGCGGGTCGCCGGCGAAGGGCTTGCGATCGGGAGTGCACACGTCGCAGAACACGCGGGCGACGCCGTTGTGGCTCGGGCGCCACGGCAGGATCTGGAAGGTCGAAGCATCGGGAAACGCCAGCATATCGGCTTCCTCGGGCGTGGCAAAGCCCTCGATGGCGGAGCCGTCAAAGCCAATACCCTCCTCAAAAGCGACCTCGAGGTCCTCGGGGCTAATGGCAAAGTTCTTGAGGCGGCCGAGAATGTCGACAAACCACAGACGCACAAAGCGGATGTCACGCTGCTCTACAGAGCGAAGTACGTAATCGATGTTCTGCTGGTTCATGTCGCTCCCCTTTCTTTCGGGCGGGTTTCGACTGGTCTATATCGCAGATACTATCGCAGAAAAATGTTTCCGCAGGGTTAAAGCGTATCAAGCGCTCAAAAAACGTGTGCGAGCATGCAGATATGACAAGTAGCTATCGTTCGGATTCGGAGACAATTTGCCTACAGGCTCGTTCCAGCGCAGGGAACTCCATCGTCACTGCATCCCAGACAACCGAGCGGTCGACATTGCCGTAATCATGCGCAAGATAATTTCTCATGCCGATAATTCCGCGCCACTCAATTTCGGGATGAAGCCGCTGCGAGCGTTCCGACAACTTGCCCGCTTCTTCCGTCACCCTAAGCGCACACATCAAAAGGGAGTCCGCCAACGCCCTCGTCCGCACGTCATTCGCATGCAGAAACTGGTCCTCGGTGATATCAAAAGCCTTGATGCGCTCGTTCGTTTCAGAGATGGCCTCCAAAACCTCTTGGGCGCGAAGGCTGTCTGACTTACGCGCGATCATAAAGGATCACTCCTTCGCGCTCGATTACCGCGGCAAGATCGTCATCAAGATAATCACTCGAGACGAGGTCAACCTGCCTCCCGGTTTCTTTGCGCACCGCCTCGCCAAACGCCGACAACGCGAAAAGACCGAAGCCCTGCTCGCGATCGACTTCGAGACGCAAGTCAATATCACTATCGGCATGCGCCTCGCCACGGGCATACGAACCAAAAAGAATCACGGTTTTGATAGCGGGAATCGAGCTGGCCGCCTCGCGTACGGCGGACTCAATCTGGGCAGTATCTAAAATGCCCGCCGCGGCGCTTTCGCTCGCAGAGCCTTTACCGAGTGAGGGAACAAACGGCAGCGAACGCTCGCGCAGCATCTGTCTCATAAACATATTGACCGCAACAGACGAAGTCATGCCAAGCTCTTCGCACAGCTCGGCAAATGAGTCTTTAATTGACGAGTCCACTCGCACACTCAGCACAGACGCAGCCATGGATACCTCCTGTATGACATTGTCTATATATTATCACACAAACTAGCGCGAGGTCGAGGCGCGGTGTTCGATGTGGCCGGGGATCTCGATGCGCTTGGGGGCGAGCTTTGCGGCATCGCCCACGATAGTGGTAACAACGTCGATGCGCTCGGACAGGCGCTCGACCACGCGCTCGGCGATGGTGAGGGTGTCTTGCGCGGCCGTGGTCACGCCGCCAAAGAGCACGTGGTTCCAGGGGTAATCGTCAAACGTCGCGATCTTAAGACCCGCCGGCAACGAGGGTCCCAGCTGCGCCAGCGCCTCGGTCAGACGCAGAAAGACCAGACCGTTGACGGCAATGAGGCCGAGCTTTTTACCTGCATAGCCGCGGATGGTCTCGTCCAAGCGGCCGACGCCCGTGGCGCCACCATCGGCCAGGGTGACAACCTCGCCCGCAAGGCCGCGTCGCGAAAGCTCGTCGGCAAAGGCCTCGGCACGCTCGCGACGGACGGGGCTGTCGTCGCTTGCCTCGGTGAGCAGGCACAGGCGCTCGCTGCCAGCGGTGGCCAAGGCATCTACCAGACCGGCGACCAGCTCACGGTTGTTGGAGGTCACCAGATCGATACCGCCGGCGGCAACATCGCGGTCAAGCAGCACAACGGGCAGGCGCCCCGCGGCTGCGGCGATCGCCTTGTCGTTGCCGCCACAGGTGTTGACGACCAGGCCGTCCACGCCGGCATCGATAAGTCTGGTGAGCGACTCCGCTTCCTTTGCGGGATCGTTGCCGCTAATGGCCGTCATAAGCGAGCAGCCGCGCGCGGCGGCACTGGCGGAAAGTCCTTCGAGCATGGCGCTCGAGAACGGGTTGGCGATGTCGGCCAAGATCACGCCAATGAGATTGGTGCGCGAGCTGCGCAGATTGCGCGCAGCGGCACGTGGGCGATAGCCGGTACGCTCTATAACCGCCGCGATGCGAGCACGGGTTTCCTCGGTCATCTGCCCGGGGCGGTTGTTGAGATAGCGCGAGACCGTGGCCGGACTCACGCCCGCCTCGGCGGCAATGTCCTTGATTCTCATCTGCGCCATAGCGCACCCCGTTTCCCAACTGTCGGCAGTCTGAGCCATTTTAGGCATTTTTTTAAAAATCTCGCTTGCAAAACGCTGTAGGTGAGTATACTACAACTCGAAACGAAACCGATTTCGTAAACCGATTTCGGAAAGCGTTGGCACGCAGGTGCAAAGATGTACCCTACCGTCTTGGCACCTCCGTGCCAACGCCATATCAAAGGTGTACGCACGAGCATGAAGGAGCTGCGCGACCATGGGTAAAACGGTTCTTACCTTCGGCGAGATCATGATGAGGCTCTCGCCCAAAGACCATCTGCGCATTGAGCAGGCAACCGAGTTTGACGTCCGCTACGGTGGCGCCGAGGCCAATACCGCTCTTTCCCTGGCCTACCAAGGCGACAAGGCCGCTTACGTATCCGTTGTCCCGGCCAACCGTCTGGGCGAGTGCGCGCTGCGCTCGCTGAAGGCCTACGGCGTCGACACAACGCGCGTCGTGCGTCAGGGCGACCGTCTTGGCTCCTATGTGTTTGAGGTCGGCGCCTCGCAGCGCGGCAACGGCTGCGTCTACGACCGCAAGTTCTCTGCCATCAACATGGCCAAGCGCGACGTCTTTGACTGGGACGAGATCCTCAAGGGCATCGATGTCTTCTATTTCTCCGGCGTAACCCCCGCTGTCTCCGATGAGATGGCCGCCGCCTGCAAGGAGGCACTCGCCGCCTGCCGCGCCAAGGGCATCACCACCGTGTGCGACGTCAACTATCGCGGCAAGATGTGGTCGCCCGAGAAGTCGCAGGCCACCATGAAGGAACTCCTGCCGCTCGTCGACATCTGCATCGCCAACGACGAGGATGCGCCCGCCGGCCTCGGCATGACCTGCGTCTCTGGTTCCCTTGCCCATGGCATCGAGGAGCGCGACACCTATGTCGAGATGGCCCGTCAGATCTGCGCCGAGTACGGCTGCAAAAAGGTTGCCTCGGTCGTTCGCAACATCTCCTGCGTCGAGCGCTCCATCTGGATGGGCATGCTCTTTGACGCCGAGAGCGGCGAGCACTGGTTCTCCCCTGCTCACGACGTGCACGTGCTCGAAGGAGTTGCCGCCGGCGACGCTTTCAACGCCGGCCTCGTCCATGCCCTCATCAACGACTTTGACCCGCAGGACGCCGTCAACTACGCGATTGCAGCCTCGATCCTCAAGCTCACCATCAAGGGCGATTCCAACTTGGTGACCGCAGGCGAGATCGCCGCTGTGGCCAACGCCGCCGACGGTGGCACTCGCGTCGCACGATAGCTTGTTCCCCATTTCGCGAGCTGCAGTTTCCCATACCTATACCCCTGCAGCTCGCTCCCCGCTTTCTCCGGCCAGATAGAACCACCAGTCCCATTCCGGTTTTGCCTGGCATTCCCTACATGACTGGTCGAGCAGCCGGTTTTGGAATTGCTTGTGACCCCAAGCAGTGCCTCCGATAACCAATCCAAAATCGGCTCCTGACCAGCACATTTGGCAATCACGCGCCCATGCGCGCCACACATCGAAAGGAACATCATGTTCGATCAGTTCTACACCACGCTTGAGTCCCTGGGTATCGTGCCAGTCGTCGTGCTCGACAAGGTCGAGGACGCCGCTCCGCTCGCCCACGCCCTTATGGCAGCCGGCATGAAGTCCGCCGAGGTCACCTTCCGCACCGCCTGCGCCGCCGAGTGCATCGCCGCTATGGCCGAGGCCGAACCCAAGATGTGCGTTGGCGCCGGCACTGTCCTGACCGTCGAGCAGGTTGAGCAGGCCCGCGC
>CABQNA010000052.1 GCA_902465425.1 uncultured Collinsella sp. | reverse complement strand
CTCCCCCGACGCCCTCGCGCTCGCGCCGTCCGTCGCGCGCGACCTTCCTGAGCTCGGCGTCATGCTCCCCTATACGCCGCTTCAACATCTGTTGCTTGCCGCGGCAGAAGCCTGCGGTATGCACGCGCTCGTCATGACCAGCGGAAACCTAAGCGAAGAACCCATCGAGACCGACGACGACCTTGCCTGGGAACACCTCGTTGCCGCCGGCATCGCCGACGCGTTGCTCGGCAACGATCGCGCGATTCTCTCGCGCTACGACGACTCTGTAGTGCGCGTGGTTGACGGCGCCGTTATGCCCGTACGCCGCGCTCGCGGATATGCACCCCAGCCGCTGCCGTTGCCGGCGCTCGACGGCGCTCCGTCCTGCGTGCTCGCCTGCGGGCCACAACAAAAGGCCACGATTGCGCTCACGCGTGAAGGGACGAACGGCGAGGCGACCTGTTTTGTGTCGCAGCATATCGGCGATGTTGAAAACGGCGGGACCTTCGATGCCTGGAACGCCGCGCGCACGCGCTTGGAAGATCTCTTTGACTTGGCGCCCGCCGCCTTGGCCTGCGATGTGCACCCCAGCTATCTATCGGGCCAGTGGGCGCGCGAGCAGGCGCGAAAATGCAATCTGCCGCTCGTCGAGGTGCAGCACCATCATGCGCATATCGCGAGCGTAATGGCCGAGGCCATCGCCGCGGGCCAGCTTACAACCGACGCGCGTGTCCTTGGCATCGCCTTTGACGGCACCGGCGCCGGCACCGATGGGACCATTTGGGGCGGCGAGTTTCTTGTTGCCAGCCTTGGCGGCTTTGAGCACGCCGCGCATTTGCGCACTTGGGCGCTCCCCGGTGGGGCGGCCTCCGTGCGCGACGCCCGCCGCAACGCCTTTGCCCTGCTCAGTGAGCTCGGCCTGCTCGAGCACCCAGGCGCCGCTCGGCTTTTGGACAGCCTCGACGAGCAAACGCGCAGCGTGACAGCCACCATGATCGAGCGCGGCATCAACAGCCCGCGTACCAGCAGCATGGGGCGTCTCTTTGATGCCGCGACAGCAATTCTGGACATCTGCGACAAGGCAACCTACGAGGGCGAACCCGCCATCGAGCTTGAGGCCGCCGCCTGGCGCGCGCTCAGCAGTGAAAGTGTCTGCCCCGCCGACAATATAGCCGGCTTCTCCGTAACCGAATCATCCCGTCCGGACGCCTGCCACGTTCTAAACTCCAGATCGCTTATTGAGGCGCTTTTGGAGGGAATCGAGGCCGGCATTTCCGTCAACAGGCTCGCACTCGATTTCCATGTCGCCGTCGCGCGCTCCTCGGCGCGCATCGCCAGCGATATCTGCGTGCACGAGGGCATCGACACCGTCGTCCTCTCGGGCGGCGTGTTCATGAACCGACTTCTGCTCCAGCTCCTCACCCGCAAGCTCAAAAGCGCAGGCCTTGCTGTCCTTGTCCCCCACACCGTACCCGTCAATGACGGCTGCATCGCCTACGGTCAGGCGGCGGTCGCGAGCGCTCGTCTTGCGCGGATTGCATCACAGTAGCTCGCCCTCGTACGCCGCCGCGCCCAGCCGTCTCACAGGCGTAACGCGTTTGCCCGCGAACCCCGCGAGCGCTACCATCAACTGTGGATTATTAAGCGCCCATCCAGCGCAAAGCGTATAAAAGGGGAACAATATGTGCCTTGCCGTTCCCGGCAAAGTAGTCAAACGCGACGACGACCTCAAGGCCACCGTCGACATGATGGGCATCGAGCGCCCCGTGTCGCTGCGACTCGTGCCGACGGCGCAGGTTGGCGACTATATTCTCGTACACGCCGGCTTTGGCATCCAGATCGTCGACGAGCAGGAAGCGCAAGAAACGCTCGAGCTCGTTAACGCCATGACCGAGCTGGCCGAAGAAGACCAACTGGCCAGCAACCCGGCCGAGGCATACTAGTGGCGGCCGGACAGCCGGCTCGCTCCGGTATCGACTTTTCGGCATTTCGCGATTCCAAGCTGGCCCGCGAGCTCATCGATCGCATTTGCGAGCTTGTCGGCGACCGCACCATCAACCTTATGGAAGTCTGCGGCACGCACACCGTAAGCATCGGCCGCTATGGCTTTCGCTCCATTATGCCGGCCGGGCTCAAGCTGCTGAGCGGACCGGGCTGCCCCGTCTGCGTTACCGCCAACCGCGACATCGACCACGCAATCGCGCTCGCCAACATAGACGGCGCCATCATCACCACCTTTGGCGACATGATGCGCGTGCCCGGATCGTCCACCTCGCTCGCTGCGCAAAAGGCGGCAGGGCGCGACATCCGCATCGTCTATTCCCCGCTCGACGCGCTCGACATTGCCGAGCAAAACCCCAATCGTCCGGTCATTTTTATGGGCGTGGGCTTTGAGACCACGACGCCCACCATCGCCGCCGCCATCTTGGAGGCCGAGGCACGCGGGCTTTTGAACTTTTCGGTCTATTGCGCCCACAAGACCACGCCGCCGGCGTTGCGCGCCATCGCCAACGACCCCGAGACCGCCATCGACGGCTTCATCCTGCCGGGCCACGTCGCCACCATCACGGGCTTGGCGCCCTTTAGCTTTTTGGTCGATGAGTTCGATACCCCGGGTGTGGTCACGGGATTTGAGCCTGTCGATATCCTGCAGGGCATCTGCATGCTGGTCCAGATGGTTGTCGAGGACAGGCCCGCGATTGACAACGCCTACCGCCGTGGCGTCAACGCAGACGGCAACCCTGTGGCGCGCCAGCTGGTCGAGCAGGTGTTTGAGCCGTGCGACACCACGTGGCGCGGGCTGGGGCCGATTGCCAACTCGGGCCTTTCCATCCGCCCCGAGTTCTCGCGCTTTGATGCCCGTGCCCGCTTTGACGTGCCCGTTGAGGCGACGGTCGAGCCGCGTGGGTGCCGCTGCGGCGACGTGCTGCGCGGGGCCATTACGCCGAGCAGCTGCCCGCTCTTTGGCCGCACCTGCACGCCCGAGCACCCCGTCGGCCCGTGCATGGTGAGCTCCGAGGGCAGCTGCGCGGCACACTACCGTTATCGCGACTAGCCCGGACGCACCCGCACACTGGCACCACACACGATTGGAGTTTTCGATATGTCCCGTACTGCCACCGATAGCACCGTCCTGCTGGGCCACGGCTCTGGCGGTCAGATGATGAAACGCATCATCGATGAGGTCTTTTTGGATGCCTTTGGGTCGCCCGAGCTGCTCGAGGGCAACGATGCCGGCGTCGCCGCGCTGCCCACGAGCGGGCGCATTGCCATGTCGACCGACAGCTTTGTAGTCTCGCCGCAGTTCTTCCCCGGTGGCAACATCGGCCGCCTCGCCGTGTGCGGAACCGTTAACGACGTCGCGACCTCAGGCGCCAACGTGCGCTACCTATCGTGCGGCTTTATCCTCGAAGAGAGCTATCCCATGGATAAGCTCCGCCAGATTGTGCAGACGATGGCCGAGACGGTGCGCGAGGCGGGCGTGTCCATAATCACGGGCGACACCAAGGTGGTCGAGCGTGGCGGGGCCGACGGCGTTTACATCAATACCGCCGGCGTGGGCGAGGTTCCCACGGGCGTGGCGCTCAGCGGCGCCAACTGCCAGCCCGGCGATGTCATTCTGGTATCGGGTACGCTGGGCGACCACGGCATCGCCATCATGAGCCAGCGCGAGGGCTTGGCGTTTTCGAGCACGATCGAAAGCGACGCCGCGCCGCTCAACCACCTGATTGCCGACGTTCTGGCCGCAGCGCCCGGCACGCGTTGCTTTCGCGACCCCACGCGCGGTGGCCTGGCGTCCACGCTCAACGAGTTTGCCCAGGCCAGCAATGTTGCCATGGAGGTCGACGAGGATGCCGTGCCCGTGCGTCCCGACGTGCAGGCCGCCTGCGAGATGCTCGGCTACGATGTGCTGCAGGTGGCAAACGAGGGCAAGATGGTTGCCGTCGTGCCGGCCGAGCAAGCCGATGCCGCGCTGGGCGCCATGCGCGCCGCCCGCTACGGCGAGAATGCCGCCATCATCGGTCGCGTGCTGCCACTTGCCGAGGGCGCCCATCCCGCCGTGCGCGTGCGCACCGGCTGGGGCTCGACCCGCATCCTCGACATGCTCGTGGGAGAGCAGCTGCCGAGGATTTGCTAACGACAAAGGCTCAGGGCTATTAAAGATATTCAGATTCCAAACACGCCCGGCACGCATGCCCAGTATCATGGGGTGCGTTTTATAACTCAAGCGGCAGGAGCACCCATGGCAGCAGCTTTTTCCCATGTGATCTTTGACCTTGACGGCACCATTCTCAACACGCTCGAGGACCTTGCGGCCGCTGGCAACCATACCTGCGAGATGCACGGCTGGCCCACGTTCGCCGTAGACGAGTACCGCTACAAGGTGGGAAACGGCATGCTCAAGCTGGTTGAACGCTTTATGCCCGCCGAGTATGCGGGCGACGGTCGCATGTTTGAGCAGACGCTTGCCGAGTTTAGGGCTTACTACGGCGAGCACAAGGAGGACCACACCGCCCCCTATGCCGGTACGATCGAGATGCTCGACCGCCTGCGCGCCGCGGGCGTGCAGCTTGCCGTGCTCACCAACAAGGACCACGTCTCGGCGGCTCCGCTTATCGAGAAGTATTTTGGTTCCGAGCGCTTTGCGCTGGTGCAGGGCCGCGTCGATGCGTTTCCCCCCAAGCCCGAGGCGCCCGTTACGCTGCATGTGATGAAAGAGCTAGGCGCCGATCCGTCAACCACGCTCTATGTGGGCGATTCCAATGTCGATATCCTGACCGGCCACAACGCCGGCCTTAAGAGCGTGGGCGTCAGCTGGGGTTTCCGCGGCCGCGCAGAGCTGGAAGCCGCCGGCGCCGACTACGTGGTGGACACCCAGGCAGAGCTCGCGGCGCTGATTCTGGGCGAGTAACGAGCGACACTGCTTAACGCAGCTGCGACAATTCTTCCGCGCGGAAAGCGCATCCCGTTTTTGTCGTTGGGACGTTCTTAAACGACTAGTCAAACAAGAACGTCACCAACGACTAGTCATTTAAGAACATCCCCAATGACTGCCATGGCAACGCCGATGTTTTGGCAACGACAGCGAGCGGTCACCAGAGCGAACAAATTGGCATGAAAAGAGGGCGGCATTGACCTTCTGGTCATGCCGTCCTCTTTGAATGACAAGTTGTCGCTCTGGTGACCGCGCAGCGTCGAGCAGTTGCGGCGTTTGGTAAAACACCGCAACGAACTAGCTCAGCATTGCATCCATCATCTCGGAGTTGACGGAGTCGTCGGCAGACCACTCGCCGTCGTCGTTGCAGGTGTACTTGAAGATAACCGTGGTCTTCCTGGGCTCGGTGGCCTTGGTCACATCGACCATAACCTGACCGGCCATCTTATACAGCTCGTCATCGGAAGGAACCGTATCAAGCGCGGCGACCTTCTCCTGATACTGGGTGGAGAAGTCCTCGACGATCTTGTTCATGGACTTGCAGGTGATGGAGACCTCGGCGGTCGCGACACCCTTGTCCTCGTCGACCGTCACGTCGCCGATCTTGTAGTCAAAGCCTTCGAGATAGGTCTTGGCATACTCCTTGGGATCGATACCCAGCTGCTCGAACTCGTCGCCCGAAGCCTCCTCCAGACCAGAGAGGAAGTCGTCGCCACCGTTCTTGACCTCGTCAAACTGCGTCGTAAGATCCTCGGTGATGAGTTCCTCAACCGAAGGGCCTCCGCAACCGGAAAGCACGACCACGCATGCAACCAAGACGGCCATGAGGGGCGCAAGCAGCAGCTTCTTTTTCATGTTGTTCCTCCCAATGAGCGGCACCGCGCTTCCCGGACGCGGCACACGTTGTAATAAGTAAGCCCATACTATCCACTTATGAACACCCTCGGCAACGCGAAGGCGCGGTCGGTTCGTTTTAGCGTCCGAACGGTTTGCAAACCCGCCCAACGTACAATAAAACGCTTCCCCGCGGTGCAATAAAAAAGGTGGCCGGAAAACCCGACCACCCTTGCACATCCTTTGGATGCCGCAGTTTACTTGCGGACGACCTTAACGATGGCGTCACCGGCGGCGACAGCGGAGTCGGCCTCGACGGCGAGTTCGACATCGGCAAACTCGGCGGTGTTGGACACGGCCACGACGACGCAGTCCTTGTAACCGGCAGCAGCGATCTTGGCGCGGTCGATCTTGAGAATGGGCTGGCCAGCCTTCACAACGTCGTCGGCCTTGACGAAGCCCTCGAAGCCGTCGCCGTTCATGTTGACGGTATCGACGCCAACGTGCACCAGAACCTCGATGCCGCTATCGGACTGCAGACCCACGGCGTGACCCATGGTGACGGTCACCTTACCGTCGCAGGGAGCGTAGACCAGATCATCCTCGGGCCACACGGCGCAGCCCTTGCCCAGAACCTCGCCACCAAAGACGGGATCGGGCACGTCGGCCATCTTGATGACCTTGCCCTTGACGGGCGAGCACAGCACGTCGGCGCCGGCAGAAGCAGAGATGGAGGACGGAGCAGCGGCAGCCGCGGGCTCAGCCTTCTTCTTGAACATGTCAAACAGACCCATACGTTTTCTCCTCTTGATTAAGCGCAACGTTATGCGCATGCCTATGGTGATTATAGTGCCAAATGGTCTGAAAACTAAGGTGAGGGCTCGAATCGAGAGCCCTTCCCGGTAGTGCTCGTGGGACGAGCATCTCCTTTGCATCGCGGGTCGATAAGCCGAGTATCGTCTGCGCACGGGACGGGCAGAAGCGGGCGCACCAAACCCGATACTTCTTTTCGCTCTCGAGTCCTGCCGCCGCCCCGTCCCTGACACTTCCTGATACCGACCGAAACGTGCCAAAATAAACCTGTCCCTTTTTGGTAGGTTTGGCGAGTGTGGATTTTCGGACGCTTAACTAACGAGCGTGGATAATCTTCCACTTTGACTTTGAGGCCGTCACCGAGCCAAAAACAGGAGATTATCCACGTTCATTTTGGATGACCCCCTGTACCAAGCTGAGCTCCATGGTCAAGTAATAACGACTTCTTATCATTAGATTGTTTACATCAATTCTAATGACTATTTAATCCTTAAACTCGTTATTAGAATTGATATGATTAGCCTAATAACGAGTTTCCGGCACTAAAGATATGGAGGGCGCGATGCAAATCGAGGAGAACGGCCAGGGAACGCTCCGCAATAATCTATCGGGGAAATTGGCTTACTATTCGTTTTTTCCAACGCCCTTGCAATCATTGAGGCAGCTAAACCTCACCGAGGAAACCTATCGCACGCTTTCCGCATGCTCACGAAAGCTTGGAGAGCTTGAAGGCATGCTCTACTTTGTTCCCAACGCCGACATGTATCTGACAATGTACGTGCGCAAAGAAGCACTCCTTTCTTCGCAAATTGAGGGAACCCAGTGCACGTTTGACGACCTACTTAGTCCATCGCAAACACAACTCCATCATAAAAATGTCGCAGACGTCGTGAATTACGTCCGTGCTGTCGACCGCGGCGTAGAACTGCTCAAAAAGATGCCCTTGTGCACGAGACTTCTTAGGCAAGTTCATGCGGTCCTGCTGGACGGAGTGCGCGGAACGGAGAAGAATCCAGGCGAGCTGCGCTCCTCACAAAACTGGATTGGCCCCTCAGGCTGCACCATTGCAACCGCATCGTTTGTCCCTCCAAACATTGAAGATTTGAGTAACACGCTCCAGGATCTCGAACGCTTTATCAATGAGCCTCAAGTCGAAATGGATCCGATTGTGCGGGCGGCGCTCGTCCATTACCAATTTGAAACTGCCCATCCATTCCTAGACGGAAACGGTCGCCTGGGCAGGCTTCTCATTACACTTATGCTCATCAATGATGGCGTTCTTCATTCTTGCTTGTTCTATCCATCGTTCCAGTTCAAGAAAAATCGAAGCGAGTACTACCGGCAACTCACATCCGTAAGGGAGAGAGACACTTACGAGGAATGGATAGAGTTTTTCTGTAACAGTCTTCTCGAGAGTGCGAAGGACTCGGTAGGGTCTTTAAAAAACCTTGTTGACCTCCATAACCGTTCCACAGCAACCATTACCGAAAATCTCGGAAGGACTGCTGCAAACGGGCAAAGGCTGTTGGGCATTCTTGAAGAGCACCCCATCGTCGACACCGCATTCATCGCTGCCCAACTCGATATCGGCAGGAGCACCGCGAGCTCGCTCGTCAAATCATTTGAAGAATTGGGTATCCTCCGTCCGCTCGACGAGTCAAGACAGAGATACCGGCAGTACGGGTATGAAGAGTATCTTTCGATTCTCAGGGAAGACGCTGAGCCGATTAGATAGGCATCGCAGCCCAGGCAAATTAAAGCGGGCGCGGATAATCTCCCACTTTGAGCCCGCACACAGGCCAAAAACGGGAGATTATCCACGCTCATTTCTGACTAGTCATTGGGGACGTTCTTAAACGACTAGTCAAACAAGAACGTCCCCAATGATTACCACGGCAACACCGATGTT
>CABQNA010000051.1 GCA_902465425.1 uncultured Collinsella sp. | reverse complement strand
GCTTTTTTGAAAACCTCGGGACTCGCGTTCGCCCCGGCCGCACGGCGGCATGTGAAGTCGATCGCGAGTTCCGCACGAGCCAGAGAGCACTTAATGTGCTCTCTGCGCGAGTCAGGACTGTCCGAGCAGGCGACTTCATATGCCGCCGTGCGGCCGGGGCGAACACCCTCCAAAGATTTTCAAAAAAGTTGTTGACGCGCGCGTAACGACTCGTCTAATATATCCCTTGCGCGATGGACCTGTAGCTCAGTTGGTTAGAGCGTCCGGCTGATAACCGGGAGGTCACAAGTTCGAATCTTGTCAGGTCCACCACTTTCTTTCGCAATAAACACCCCAGCGAGAGCCGAGTCGCCGCTGGGGTGTTTATTACTGTCTCCGTGGGGGTTTAGCTCAGCTGGGAGAGCGCGGGCTTTGCAAGCCTGAGGTCAGGGGTTCGATCCCCCTAACCTCCACCATGATGGACCTGTAGCTCAGTTGGTTAGAGCGTCCGGCTGATAACCGGGAGGTCACAAGTTCGAATCTTGTCAGGTCCACCATCAAAACGTGAAGAGCCCTGGGGCATAGCCTCGGGGCTTTTTTCTTATCCAACAAAAGTAGTCAAAAAAGCCCCGTCCCAAATTAACTGCTTTGATTTTGTGTGCTGTGCGAAAGATTGGGTAGTATAGCTATTCAATGCGGCGACCTTGCCGCGTGTTAACCGCTACGTACCGGAGGTGTTCCATGGTTCGTGTCGACATAGAGACCATCGTCATGGCCGCCGGTCCCGTGCCATCGCTTATCGTGCTTCGCGAGCGCTGCAGCAAATCGGACTCGCCCGCGCCACTGCGTTCCCTTTCCATTCAAACTGGTTCGTTTGAAGCCGCTGCCATCAGCCGCGGCATCGATAGCGGCCGCGCCGAGCGCCCGATTACCCATGACCTGTTGCTCGATACTGTTGGCGCCCTGGGTGCCAAGCTCGAACGCATCGAAATCGTTCGCGCCGAGCCGCCCGTGTTTTACGCGACGGTTGTCGTGTTGGCCGATGGCAACGAGCATAAGATCGATGCGCGTCCCAGTGATGCCATTGCCCTTGCCGTGCGCAGCAATGCCCCCATGTTTGTGGAGGACGACATCATGAATCGCCTGGGCACCGTTTCTGCCCATGCCGAGGAAGTTGACGACGAGCGGGAGTTCGAGAAGTTCGACGAGTTCGTCCATACGCTCTCCCCCGATGACTTCTAAATGTGGGGCGGCCAGGCTGCGGAGCGTTCGCTGATGGCCGGCGGTATGTCGGCTGAGGCGGCGGCCATTGCGCGCGAGGCCCAGATGCGCTCGGAGGCTTCTGAGGCGGCTCGCATTGCCTATGTGACGCAGGCCCGCACGCTTCGCGAACGCCGCGGCTCGTTTATCAAGATGGTTGTCGTCTCCGCCCTTGTCGCGGCAATCTGCTCGCGCCTTCGTGGTACAGTTGGTGCGCTTGGGTTTTCGATCTCTACGGGCCTCGTGATCTGGGGTGTGGTCGATGCGGTCATGCTGACCAGTCAGATCAAGGTGCTCGACAAGCGCGCGATGGATATGATGCGCACCCGCGACGCTGCCGCTAAGATTGCCGCCGAGGCACAAGAACTGTAATGACGCCAGACTCGATGGGAAGGTCTAAAGATGGCACAGGATATGCAGGACGCCGGTAACGTCTCCGCCGAGCTCGACGCCATGGTGTGTGACCTGATTGGTGCGTTCTTGGACGACCTTGCCGCCGGCGAGAATCCGGGCGTAGTTGTGGCGATTGAGGACGCTGCTTCCAACCGATATCTGGCGGCGCTCGACGAGGACGGCGAAGAGGCGTGCCTGGAGGCGGCCACCAACTTTATTTCCGAGCACAAGATGGGTCTTAAGGACGAGGGCCTGGGCCGTATCGCCCGCTATGCCATCGGCTACACCGGCTGCGTCGAGATTGACGGCGGCTATCACGATGCTCTGCTCGTGAGCTTCTTCGAAACCACGCTCGAGAGTGGTTTTTCGGCATATGTGCTGTATGAGGGCATGGGCGCCGGCGATGGTTTTATGTGGAGCGACCCTGAACCTGCAGGTGAGGAAACCCCTCTCATCTAAAATCGCTAAAATAAACGAGTTTTCGGTAAAAGGCTCAATATTCCCGCTGAGCGTTGCATCGCTGGGCGGGTCGCATACGCGTGCCGTTTGTATATGGATAGAAGATAGGGGAACTACATGCGCGTAGACAATCTGAGGAACATCGCCATCATCGCCCACGTCGACCACGGCAAGACGACGATGGTCGATAAGCTCCTGCGTGCCACGGACGCCTTCCGTGCCAACCAGCAGGTCGAGGACCGCGTCCTGGATTCCAACGACCAGGAGCGCGAGCGCGGCATTACGATTCTCGCCAAGAACATTTCTATCGAGTACAAGGACGTTAAGATCAACGTCATCGACACCCCGGGCCACGCCGACTTTGGCGGCGAGGTCGAGCGCGTGCTGCGTATGGCCGACGGCGCCCTGCTGCTGGTCGACGCCTTTGAGGGCCCCATGCCCCAGACCCGCTTCGTGCTGCGTCACGCTATCGACACCGGCCTTAAGATTATGATCGTCATCAACAAGATCGATCGTCCGGGTGCTAACCCCGAGAAGGCCTACAACGACTGCCTCGACCTTATGGCCGACCTGGGCGCCACCGACGACCAGCTTGAGTTCGCCATGGAGCACGTGGTCTACGCCAGCGCCATGAACGGCTTTGCCCGTCTTGACCCCAACGACGGCAACATGGACATGTATCCGCTGCTCGATATGATCATCGACGACATGCCCGCGCCCGAGGTTGACGAGAACGCCCCGCTGGCCATGCAGTGCGTGACCATCGACCACTCCAACTTCGTCGGCCGCATCGGTATCGGTCGCGTGTACTCCGGCGCCATTCACCAGGGCGACCAGATCCTGGTTGTGAAGAACGACGGCTCCAGCGCCACCGCTACCGTCAAGCAGCTCTTTACCTTCGACTACCTGGGCCGCACCGAGTGCCAGGAAGTCGGCGCCGGCGATATCGCCGCTGTCGTGGGTATTGAACGCACCGATATCGGCGATGTCTACACCGACCCCGAGAACCCCGTCGAGCTCGAGCCCATCGAGATTGACCCGCCGACCCTGTCCATCGTCTTTGAGGCTTCGACCTCCCCGCTCGTCGGTCGCGACGGCGACATCGTGGGCGCCCGTCAGCTCAAGGAGCGCCTGTTCAACGAGGCCGAGAACAACGTGACCATGAAGATCGAGGAGCTCGAGGACAAGAGCGGCGTCGAGGTCTCTGGCCGCGGCATCCTGCACCTGTCCGTCCTGATGGAGTCCATGCGCCGCGAGGGCTTTGAGTTCCAGGTCGGCCGTCCCCGCGTTCTGTTTAAGAAGGACGAGAACGGCAACAAGATGGAGCCTGTCGAGCAGGCCGTCGTCGAGTGCCCGGACGAGTACTCGGGCAAGGTCGTTGAGGTCTTCGGTACCTCCGGCGGCATCATGACGAGTATGGACACCTCGGGCATCGTGACGCACCTCGAGTTCAAAATCCCGACGCGCGGCATCATGGGTCTTAAGAACCGCATCATGAACGTCACCCACGGCGAGGGCGTGTTCTACCACACCTTCCTGGAGTATGGTCCCTATGCCGGCGAGATCGGCAACCGTCAGAACGGCGCCATGATTTCTATGACCACCGAGAAGGCCGTCGCCTACGCTCTGGGCACGCTGCAGGAGCGCGGCCAGCTGTTCGTTGAGCCGGGCACCGAGTGCTATGAGGGCATGATCGTGGGCGAGCGCAGCAAGGCTGGCGACATGGTCGTCAACATCGCCCGTACCAAGAACCTGGGCAACCAGCGTTCCTCGACCTCCGATATCTCCGTCCAGCTGGTGCCGCCTCGCACCTTCTCGCTGGAGGAGGCGCTGGAGTATATCGCCGACGACGAGCTGGTCGAGATCACTCCCAAGAACATCCGCCTGCGCAAGCGTCTGCTCAACGCCACCGACCGCAAGAAGGCTGCCGTCCGCGCCGGCCAGGTCAACAAATAAGCGCTGGGCTTTATAGCGTCTAACGAGAAAGGGTGTCGACCGCGATGGTCGGCGCCCTTTTTGGTGCAAGGGGACAGGTTCGCTTGCACCACGGTGGGGGCGGCTATCCCCTCCGATCGGCTTTCTGGTCAAAGTTAAGTTGTTTAAACATATATATAATTCCATAGAATATAACTGCTTTAATGCAAAATCGTTAACAAGTAAATATCAACTGGTATTAAATTAAAATACCTCTTGACCTGCGGTTTACATGATTGGTATCTATATTGTATTTTATGCATGTGGCATAGACGAACCGTCTTAGAAGTTGCTCCCCAATGGGTTCTTGCAATGCGCTAGGTAGGTTCTCGTTGATGTTGGGGTTTGTGTTAGATCCGACGATTCGCCGTATTCCACAACGTGTTGTAGGAATTAGGGGACAACTATGGACGCACACCGCTCACGGTCGCTGGGTATGGCGGCCCTGATTTTCATTTTGATTAGCCTCACCGCCGCAGTGTTTCACGGCGCGGCCCCCGTGCGCGCCGAGGACGTGAGCACACCGACGCCGATTGTGATTGATGGGACGACGGCGGACGTTACGGTTGAGCTGTTTACCGATGAGGGCCGTAAAACGCCTTTGGATGATAATGCCGTGCTTTCGACCAACACACTCTACGGTTCATTTAGTGCGAAGTTCGAGGCAAATCATGGCCCGAGTGTGGAGCGAAACGTTGCGGAGTACTCTCTCCCGGACAGCATTAAAGCATTTGACAATACCGGTGGCCGCCTTATGGATGATTCCAATCAAGAGGCCGGTACTTGGAGATGTGAGAACAATAAGCTGATTTTTACTTTTAAAGAGTCATGGATTAAGACACACCCATCCGACGTTCATGTTGGTGCTGATTTTTCATTCAAGCTGGCAAATGAGAACGTTGGCTCCGGCGATACAACAAAAGTTAAGTTTCCCGGTACAGCCGAAATCGACATTGCGACCATAGACGGCGATGTGACGGGAGCGAAGGAAGGAAAGTTCTCTCAATCCGGCGGCGAGGGAAAAGTAACGTGGACTCTTAAGCTGGTGGTCGAGTCTTATGCTCACAATGTCCAGCTCACCGATGAGTTGGGTAGCAATTTTACGTTTGTATCTGAATCGTTTAAGTTGAACGGCAAGACGCTCGAGCAACAGCCAAGCATTAACGGGCAGACCGCGACTCTTAATTTGGGGAACTTGTCCAAAGGGACTCATACGATTACCTATGATTCGGTTATGAACCCGAATGTTTCTGTGGACAACTATGTTTGGATTGATGAGCTCCCCGGTTCAAAAAACAACGCCACCTGGACTTGGGGCCAAAACAAAGAAAACTCGAATAAATGTGAAGGTCAAGCAAATAAGTTTCGCTATGACATGATTAACAAGAG
The DNA here is from genome assembly GCA_902465425.1 of uncultured Collinsella sp. Classification (GTDB taxonomy): domain Bacteria; phylum Actinomycetota; class Coriobacteriia; order Coriobacteriales; family Coriobacteriaceae; genus Collinsella. The sequence continues at coordinate 3,037 of CABQNA010000051.1, read as the reverse complement.
CGATGGCACCGGAACGCCGTCCGATATCAAATGGATCGTTACGCTCAACAACGGTGATATCAAAACCGACATGAATGGCTATACATTCACCGACACGCTGGACGACAAGCAGACGTATACGGGTAATTACATCGTTTATAGGGGACTCTACGGGGAAGACGAGATCGCTCGCGGCGATTTCGATAGCTCCACTGGTAAAACGTTTAGCTATAAGTTCTCAGGTCTATCTGACACAGATAAGTACAAGCCCTATCGCATTGTCTATCACACTCAAATGAAAGATCAGGACTCGTATGACACGGTGAGCAATAGTGCGAATATCTCGCGTGACAATTCCGTTTCCGGCACGGACAGTGGCACGTTTACGCCGAAGCTGGTGGGGACGCAGATTGTAAAGAGGCTTTTGAAAGAACCTGATGCGGCGACAACAGGTCGGGCAACCTGGGAGCTTCGGATAGCGCTGGGCTCCATTGTTGACGCGATGAATCCGGAGACGGTTCGAGTGTTTGATACGTTCCAGACTGCTTGGAAGCAGAATATCGGCCCAGACGCCGACAGCTATTCCATTATGATCGGCAATGTCCCTTTGGAGCGGGGAACCGATTGGTGGTTCGATGATTACAATGATTCAACGTCGTTTGCAACCAAGAAGAACTTCAACCTTACCATTCAGATAAACAACAAGGTAAGGGATGCGCTCAAAGATAACCCAGATGCGGTGCTTACTTATATGACAAAATCCGACGCGCTTCCTGGCTGGTACTCCAATTTTGCATCAGTGGAAGTAAACGGTACTAAGTATTTCACGGACTTTATCTATTACTACGTCGATGTGGACTCGACTCCTAAGGTTGAGAAGCCCTCTGCGAAAACCGCTGTTTCCTGGCGTGAGGATTTCGACTGGAGTAAGATCGATGGGTCTTCCGAAAAAGGTGCATGGATCGTTGAGTGGACGGTCTATGCGAATAGGGCCAAGACGCCGGGAGGGGAGCCTTACGGCGCTGGCAAGCTTAACAACCAGCCGCTGAACGTCATTGACACGCTGCCGAGTGGTATGAGCTATGTGCCAGGGTCTGCCAAATACTCGCTGTTTCAGAATCCGTATGACCAGAAAGCAGGTAACGGTACCGCCCAGCGAGAGAAGACCGTCGCCGACAGCCTACCCCCTGCGAACGTCAGTGATGACAAAGGCACCGTTACCTTCTCCATCCCCACGACGGCGCTCGGCAACTATGCTGGTTACGCTAAGCTTACGTATCAGACGGCGGTCAAGCGCGGTGAGCTCGATACCTCTAAGAACGAGGTGAAGTTCACCAACTTAGCCAGTGCCGAGTCGGGGAGCAAAACGTTCGACTCCGGTAGTGGGACCGTCACCATTAAGAACAACGTACTGCAAAAGACCGGCGACCAGGTCGCCAATAGCAACCGTATCAAGTACACCATCTTGGTTAACGAATCGGCAGTTAACCTTAAGAGCGACAGCGACTTCCTCGAGCTTGTCGATGTCATGGATGCCAAGTGCACGCTGGTGACGGATTCGGTCAATGTGTCCCAATACGATGGGACAGGCTGGAAGTTGCTTGGCTCTGACAAATGCCCCGTTTCCGCTAGGACCATTGAAGATGAAAACGGCGCGGCGTGTACAAAGATGACGCTCCGCGTGCCCGATAAGGAATATCTCAAAGTTGAGTACGAGGTCATTCCTGCGGGTAACGAGGGAGAAACAGTTTCTCTGAGCAACAAAGCGTCGCTTACGGGTGTCTATGACGGTGATACGGTCCATTCAAAAGACTGGGCTATTAAAAAGGCATCTGGTTTGGCTGGCGGTAGCGGTTACGGCGTAACGGTTACCAAGGTCGACGAGAGCGATGTCACAAAAAAGCTGCCCGGTGCTGAGTTCACGCTCTACGAGGTTGATATGGACAAGGCATTAGAGTTCGGCCTCGATTCTGCGAAAACGCTGATTCGGAGTGATGAAACAGACGAAACGGGCACGGTAACGTTCGGCACTCCTACGCAAAAGATGAAAGCCTACAAGTTGTATTGCCTTGAGGAGACCAAGGCGCCCGGCGGATACAATATTGCCCCTAAACCAGTGTGGATTCTGCTCAAAGGCAACAATGAGGACGACTATCAGAAGGCCCTTACTAAGGCGGAAGAGCTGAGGGCAAAGGGTGTCGACATTGACACCCCAACGGTGAGTACCGACATCACGGTCTATGATGCGCCCTATAGCGGTCAAGCTACAATTTCTGCCACCAAGATGCTCGAAGGCTCGACCTTGCAAGAAAGCCAGTTCGGGTTTGCGCTCAAGGACAAGAAGACCGGTAAGGTTCTCCAGACCATCAGGAACGGTGCGGATGGTGATATCAACTTTGTCTTGGATTACACCAAGACGGGGATCTATGAGTACGTTATCTCCGAGGTCATTCCCGCGGGCGCTGAGAACAACGTCAAGGACCACATCACCTACGACACGACCAAACATGAGGTTAAGGTTGTCGTGACTAATGGAGAAGGAAAGCTAAACACCGAGGTCACCTACGACAACGGCTCTACAACCCCACCGACCTTTACCAATAAGTATTCGACCACGCTTCCTGAGGCGGGCGGGGCTGGCTTGACTATGACGTATCTGGCTGGTGCATCGCTGCTGTGTTTTGCTGCGACATGGATGCATGCTCGTCGCCATCGTGATCAAGATCGAGGTGGTAGTCGTGAGTAGGCTTAGCCGCCGCTTGTTGGCTGCCACGACGATAATCATGGTCGCTATTCTGTCTTTCGCGATTGCCCCTGGGACGGCCCATGCTGCCGACACCGGAGCCATTACGGTGGACGGTGCGGCTGCGACGCGGTATGACGCGTACCAGCTCTTTTCGGCGACCGTTGTCGACGACGCCGATACTGGCCAAAAAATTGCAACTGACGTAACGTGGGCGAATGACACGGTTCGTCAAGCTGTTCTTCCGATGCTTCATGATGCGGGGCTTGATAGCTCGGCATTGGCGGCGCAAGCGGCTGCCGAATGGATGAATGC
>CABQNA010000050.1 GCA_902465425.1 uncultured Collinsella sp. | reverse complement strand
GGGCAAGCACCTTGAGCGGCGACAAGGCATCGAGCGACGCGGCAGCTCGGCCCAGGTCAGACGTGGGCTTGCTGAGCATCGTACATCCCTGATGCTCCAGACGGGAACTCGCAAGCGTGAGCGCATGGCGTTTGCCATCGAGCCCTGAGGTGCTTGCGATCAAGCGCTCGGGCAGACGCTCGAAGTTGGAGCGAAAGGCCCCAACCGAACGCGTTATGGCGCCGGACAGACGATCGGCCGTCAAGGCAAGCTCAGACTCGCGACGCTCGACCATAAACGTTGGATCGTTGAGGCACGGGCGGCACGCGGCCGCATCGAGCGCGTCGCCCAGACGAGCCGTATAGGTGCCCCAGGCACGACGACCGCGCTGGTCGAGCATTTCCAGATCGACCTGATCCGACCCGATCATCGAAGCCATCGCGGCGCCCAGACGCTGATGGCGCGTCTCGAGCACATCGGCCAACTCCGTCATGGCCGGCGCCACCGATTCTGCCGCTGCCGTTGGCGTGGAGGCACGGCGGTCGCTCACCATATCGCAGATCGAGGTATCGGGCTCATGCCCAATACCGGTCACCACGGGCACGGGACAGGCTGCCACCGCACGGGCAAGCTCCTCGTCGTTAAAGGTCATGAGGTCCTCGAAGGAACCGCCGCCACGCACGAGCAAAATGCAATCGAGCGCCGGCGTAATGGCAGCGGCGCGGCGCAAGCCTTCAATAAGCTCTGCCGGCGCACCCTCGCCCTGGACCTTTGCGCCCACGCAGACAAGCTCGACGAGCGGGTTGCGACGGCGCAATGTGCGCTTAACGTCGTCGATTACGGCGCCCGAAAGCGAGGTGACGACCGCCACGCGTGAGCAGAACACCGGGATACGGCGCTTGCGCGCTTCGTCCATCAGGCCCTCGCGGCGGAGCTTTTCGGCCAGTTGCGCCACTTGTTGACGCAGCAGGCCCTCCCCCGCCAGCGAGAATGAGCGAGCGACAAAGCTCATGCGGCCCGTGGCCTTGTAGAGATTGAAGCTGCCCTTAAAGCTCACCTGCATGCCGTCGCGCAGATCGAAGGTGCGCTTAAGGTAGGCGCCCTTCCAGATGATGCAGTCGACGGCCGCCGAGTCGTCCTTGATTTGGAAGTAGCAGTGGCCGCTTCGGGCATTGGGACCGCGGAAACCCGTGACCTCACCCAAAACGCTCAGCTGCGGAATGGCATCGAGCGCGCCGGCGGCGATCTCCACCGCTTGGCTCACGCTGAGCTCTTTGCGCTCTTGCTCGTCCGATCCGTCGAACTCGGCGGAAACGGTATTGCCGGTCAGATTCCAGCCTGCCACGCAGCCTCCTTTCGTTATCGCGCACAGAGGCTCCGGCCCCGTGCATATTTAAGTCCAACACATAGTACAGCGCCGCGTGGACACGAATCCCCGCGGCGCCTGCCTGTCCTATTTGTTATCGGTTGGAGTTTCTGTTGTAGCGAGCCATCAGGTAGAGCAGTTGAATGATCGAAGTGAGCGCTGCGGCCACATAGGTAAGCGCGGCTGCCGTCAGCACCTTCTTGGCGCCGTTGACCTGCTTGGAACTCATGCCCGACTGCTCGATATACGCCACGGCGCGGCGACTGGCATCGATCTCGACCGGCAGCGTAACCAGCTGGAACAACACGCTAAACGAGAAGAAGACCAGCGCGAGGGTCGTGAGCCCCGCGATGTTCATGAACAGGCCCATGAGCAGCACGATCGTCCAGGTGTTTTGGGTAAAGTTGACGACGGGGACCAAAGCGGTACGTACCTTCATCATGGCATAACCACTTTGACGCTGGGCGGCATGGCCCGCCTCGTGGCAGGCGACGGCAACGCTTGCGACCGACCCGCCCGAACGGTTGGCATCCGACAGATACAGGTTGTTGTCCTGCGGGTTGTAATGATCGGTGAGCTCGCCGGCAACGCCCTTGATGCCCACGGCACTACAACCGTTGGCGTCGAGCATGCGGCGAGCGACCGTGGCACCCGTATCGCCGTCCGAGCGCACCTTAGACCACGTCCTGTACGTCGAGTTGATATAGCTCTGCGCGGCAAGGCCAAGCACCGTGCAGACAAGAACAACCAGCAGGTACAGCGGGTCAATGCCAAAGCCGTATCCATAGTAATAAGGCATGCGAATTCCTCCGAATCGAGTTACACGTTGGAGGCATTCTACCCACTCAGCCGACTAGGCTTCCCTATAACAACTCAATCTTTCCGTCCTTCACGGTGAGCCCCATGTTGCCCGAGAGCAAATCGTCCAGGCGCGAGCCCACAAGCTCAAAGCGCCAGCCTTCGCGCAGGGGGCTCTGCTCGGGATGCTCAATATAGTCGGCCAGGTCATCGCGCGAGGCAATGACCGAGGTCGCCACGCCCGAACGCTCGGCAACCAGACGAATAAGCGCGTACATGAGATCCGTCACGCTCTCCAACTCCGGCGAAATCTGACGGTGCCCGCGCACCATGAGCGGCAGGCGATCGTGTGGGCAGCTCGCACCGCGCTTAATGGCCATGAGCGCGCCGTCCACGTCGCGCTCCCCCAGCTGGTCGGTACCGCGAATGCTGCGGAACTCCTCAACACGAACGGGATTACGTTTAACCAGGGCCAGCAGCGTATCGTCGGACATGACCCACTTGCGCGGGATGTTGCGGCGCTCGGCGCGGTCCTCGCGCCAAGCGGCAAGCTCACGCGCGATGCCCAACTGGTGGCGGCTACAGGAGTTGATGCGCTTGACCTTGCGGAATGCCTCGTGACGATCGGCGCGGTAGTGCGACTCGTCGGCCAGCGGGCGCAGCTCGTCGAGCACCCAGTCCACCCGGCCCAGCTCGCGCAGGCGACTCATCATCTCGGTATAGGCGACAATCAGGTACTTGACGTCATCGATCGCGTACTCGACCTGCTTATCAGTCAGCGGGCGGCGCGACCAGTCGGTCAGCGACTCGGTCTTGGGCAACGAGACGCCGCAAAACGTCTGCACAAGCGCGCCGTAGGAAATCTGCTGGCGCTCGCCCAAAAAGGCGGCGGCCACCTGCGTGTCAAAAATGGGACGCGGCAGCACACCCACGGTATGGAGCATAACCTCCATATCCTGCGAGCACGCGTGGAAGACCTTGGTCACGCTCTCGTCGGCCATAAGCTCGGCCAGCGGCGACAGGTCGTCGATCACCAGGGGATCGACCGCGACGCTCTCGGCAGGGGTGGCAATCTGGACCAAGCACAGGCGCGGGTGGAACGTGCGCTCGCGCAAAAACTCGGTATCGACGGCAATCGCGTCGAACTCGCGGGCGCGCTGGCAAAAGTCGAGCAGAGCCTGATGTGTGGAAATGTACATATCAACCCATCGAATAAGGTTAGGCCCGAAAAACACGGGTAGGATATCGGCATTGCCCTACAACTATACTCGGTTAGTCACAGAACGGGAACGTAAGTATGCGCTGCCTTATCATCCACAACCCGGCATCGGGCCCCAGCTCAGATGAAATCTACGCGTTCACGCACGCCCTCGCGCAGGGCGGCGACGAGGTCGTGATGCGCTTTATCGGCGATGGCATGGAACCCGAGGACGCCGTGGCAGACGTGCGCGAGTTTGATCGCGTGGTCGTTTCGGGCGGCGACGGCACCGTCTCCAACGTGCTCGACCAAATGCGCGGGTGCGGTGTCCCCACGCTCGTCTTCCCCTCCGGCACAGCCTGCCTGTTCTTTAACAACATCGGTAATGCCCCCGAGGCAGCGGTGCTTGCCAAGGCTTGCCGCGCCGGTCGCACGGTCAAAGTGGACATGGGCGAGCTCTTTTGGCTCGACGAGAACGGCAACGAGAAGCGCCACGGCTTTATCATCATCGCCGGCTCGGGCTTCGACGCCGAGATCATGATGAAGGCCGCCCCCGCCAAAAACGACATCGGCGAGATCGCCTATTTCCTGTCGGCGCTCGCCACACCCAACCCCACGGTGGCGCATTTTACGATTGAGCATGACGGCATTGTCGAGGAGCTCGATGGCATCTGCTGCATGGCCGGCAACACCTCGGTCATTCAAAACGATATCAACCTGTTCCCCGATTGCCGCATGAACGACGGCATGGTCGACATCGCGGTCATCGAGCCCGTAAAAACCGTCCAGCTCCTGCCCACTGTGATCACCGCCGCGCTCGACCCCGCCGGCAAGGTGCTTGGCCGTCCGCAGTTCAAGATCATCCAGACAAAGGAAGCCAAAATCACCTGCACGCCGTCGCTGGGCATGCAGTTCGATGGCGAGATCATCTCCAGCAACTCGGGCGTCTTTGGAGCCCGCGCGCTTCCGCAATGCCTCGACCTCATCGTCGACGAATTCTCCCCGCTCGGAAAATAGGAGGACCCCATGAACGACAACCCCCTGATTGGCTTTATCGTCATCGTTCTGGCCATGCTCGTCGGCTATGCGATTAACGTGATCCACCGCCGGAAGAAGTAATTCCACATTGGTATGATATTCATCCAATTATCGTCTCCCCGTTGTTTATGCATTTGCCAGACAGCGGGGGATTTTTCTTTGTGCCCCGTGCAAGGCGCTTTATTCAGGTACAGTAATTGCAGGGCGTCTTTATTTAAATAAAGTTAGATAATGAGTATTCTTGTCCGCTCATCGCATATTTTAGGACGCTCATCGAGTATTTCATCGAAATAGATGAATACTATTTAGACTTCCGATAGGCTAATAGATGTATTTATTAGCTGAAATCCTGCACTGTTCCGCGGGGTTTCAACGGTTGGGAGGGATTATGAGGTTTACTCATCCTGTCAACACGCTCAAAAAGCTCGGCTGCGGCCTTGCGTTTGGAGCAGCGGCCATCATGGCCATGCCGACTTCGGCGCTCGCCTGCACCCAGATCTACATGGGCAGCAAGCTTACGGCAGACGGCAACACGTACTATGGCCGTTCCGAGGACTTCGGTCCGCGCTATGTCAAGCACTTTGGCATTGAGCCCGCACACAAGGACGGCAACAAGTACACCTCGGTCGAGTCCGGTTTTGAATACAAGTCCAAGGGCGCAACCTACCGCTACACCTTCGTTCGCGACAACCCCTCGCAGTGGGAAGATCGCTACGACGCATATTCCGAGGCTGGCATCAACGAGAAGGGCGTTTCCTGCTCTGCCACGCTGAGCACCTCCTATAACGAGAAGGCTGAAGAGGCCGATCCCATCACCGAGGAGACTGGCATTGGCGAGTACAGCTATGCCAGCGTCATCCTGGGCGAGAGTGCCACGGCCCGCGAGGGCGTCGAGCTCATCGGCAGCCTGATCGACGAGCAGGGCGTCTGCTCCAACGACCAGATCATCATCGCCGACAGCACCGAGACCTGGCTGTTCGCCGCGCTTTCCGGCCATCAGTGGATTGCTATGAAGCTCGCCGATGACATCGCCTCGCTCAACCCCAACATCGGCAACCTCACCTATAACGTCGACCTCGATGACACCGAGAACTGTCTCCATTCCGAGGGCATCGAGTCCATGCCTAAGGAGAAGGGCTTTGCCGAGTACACCGACGGCAAGTTCGACGTCGCCAAGACCTACGGCGAGGGGATTAGCGAGGCCGGTATGCACCAGTGGTCGCGCTATGTCCAGGGTCGCGATTACTTCATGGCCCCGCTGGCTGAAGGCGCTGACTACGAGATCGTGAAAGACGAGCGCGAAGATGCTCGCGCCACGACCGGCGCCCTGGTCCACGAGATGCAGCCGCTGTTCTTCCAGCCCGGCAAGTCCGACTGGAACACCTTTGAAATGATCCGTTCCTTCGCCGCTCGCGGCGAAAATGTCGCCGGCCTCAACGCCAACACCGACGGCGCCTATGCCATCGGCTCCAACCGCAACACCGAGATCCACACCTTCCAGATCCGTCACGGCATGGATCCCGAGATCGCAACCATCCAGTGGGAGATGCTCTCCAACGCCGAGTTCTCCGTCGCTATCCCCCTCTACTCCGCGCTGCTCACCGAGGTCAGCCCCTACTTTAGCGATCAGGATGTCTCCTTCAATCACTGCGAAGAGGAAGACGTCGTGAACAACGAGGAGCCCAAGAACTCCATCAACTACGTCCTCATGGACATCAACACGCTCGCCTATGAGAACCGCGACCACTGCGCTACCGGCGTTCGCGCCTACCTCGACGCCCTGCAGAAGGAGCTCATCGAGCAGAACCTGACCGTCGACGAGGCCATGCAGGCCGCCGAGGGCACCGAGGCCCGCACCGCCCTGGCCAACAAGGCCGGCAAGGCTGCCACCAAAAACACCTACCTCAAATGCAAGGCCATGCTCGAGGAGATGCGTGACTACCTCAAGGAGGGCGACTTCTCCGAGGAGTTCGTCCCGAGTGACTACGATGCCGACAACGACTGCCTGGTCGAGTCCATCACCTACGCCGACGAGGCACTCTCCGATGAGGACGTAGCCGAGCCCGAGGTCGAGAAGAAAGAGGCCACCGAGGAGAAGTCCGAGAGCAACAACATGGCCGCCATGGCCGTTGGTGCCGTCGTCATCATCGGTGTCTGCGGCTTCGTGCTCTATCGTCGCAAGAAGGCCTAAGGCCCTCATGTCCTAGCTGAGCGGGCGGGGCACATGAGTCACCACGCCCGCTCAGCCCGCTCTTTTGACCGACGGGAAACCCGCCTGAAATCTTTTCAAAAAAGATTTCCCCGCACACACTTCGCTGTGCTATAGTGCAGCGCAACAGCAACTAGGTGCGACCGCGCCATGGCATCACGAAAGGAGCCACCGACATGAAGAACACGATGAAGTCTCTTAACAACTGGTGGTGGCGTGATGCGAATACGATCGGTCGACAGTGAGTCCCTCACGCCTGTTTTTGCGCTCTAGGTGATTGGAAGGCCTCCGGTTTCGACCGGGGGCCTTTTTCTATCTCGAGCCCGATCGCATTCGCATCACGCGCCTCCGCTTTTCTCTTGCACTTCCATTCCGAAAGGATTTTCACCATGTCTCAGAACACCACCGCCGCCCAGCCCCGCACCGTCCAGACCGCCGACCGCGGCAAACTCGACGTCCGTGCCCTCGTCCTGCTCGCCATCCTACTCGCTGCCGGCTTCATCCTCAACTTCACCGTCGGCAAGGCCATCTCGGGCATCTCGGGCGGCATGATCAGCCCCGAGTTCATCATCTCGGCCTTCTGCCTCACCATCCTGGTCGTTCGCCCCAACATCGGCCAGGCGCTCGTCATTGGCCTCATCTCGGCTGCCGTGATCCAGATCACCACCACTTCGCCGTTCGTTGATTTTGCCGCCGAGGGCATCGCCGCCATGCTCATGGCCGTCATTGTCAACGCTGCTGCCAAGGACGGTCAGGTTAAGCCTGCCGTCGCCATCGTCGCAACCTTCGTGACCACCTTTGTCTCGGGCGTCATCTTCATGGTCATCAAGATGGCCATGCTCGGCGTGGTGAGCGAGCTCGCCGCTGCTATGCTGCCCGTCGTCGCCATGACCGCCGTCTTTAACGCCATCCTGGTCGGCGCTCTCTACCTGCCCATCCAGAAGGCCCTTAAGCTCAATTAAGCCGCTCGGCTTTACGAGCCACCCCATCTTGGCGTTCATTCGTCGCTCGCGTACCCAAGTACGCTTCGTTCCTCTTTCGCGCCAACCTGGGGCACCTCGTAAAGCCGTCTCCGTGCTTCACCACCAAAGACTGTCCCAAACAACGGGTTCATGGACGTTCTTATACGGTTCGTCATTCAAGAAACTCCGATGACTATGAAAGGTATCCATGGAAACGATCATCAACGTTGACGATGTCTCGTTCTCCTACGGCACGCAGACCGAGCAGGCGCTTAAGCATATCTCGCTCGGCGTGAACAGGGGAGATTTTATCGGCATTATCGGGCCTTCGGGCGCCGGCAAGTCCACACTTGCCGCCTGCCTGTCGGGAGCCGTACCCCACCATTACACCGGCACGTTCTTTGGCTCCGTCACTGTCGACGGCAACGACACCTGTGAAGTTTCGCTCACCGATGTGTCGCAGATCGTCGGCAGCGTGTTGCAGGACATCGACACGCAAATGGTCGCCTCGGTCGTCGAGGACGAGATGCTATTTGGCCTGGAGAACTTTGGCGTTCCCCACGACCAAATCGAGCAACGTGTGAGCGAAACGCTCGAAACCGTCGGCATCAGCGACCTGCGCGACCGCGAGATCGCCACCCTCTCAGGCGGCCAAAAGCAAAAGGTTGCCATCGCCGCCATCCTCGCCATGCGTCCGCGCGTGCTCGTGCTCGACGAACCCACCGCGGCGCTCGACCCCGCCAGCTCCACGCTGGTCTTCGAGACCCTGCGTGAGGCCAACCGTGCACTCGGCATCACCATCGTCGTCGTTGAGCAAAAAGTCGCCCTGCTTTCGGAGTATTGCAACCGCGTGCTCGTGCTCAATCATGGCGAAATCGCGCTACAGGGCGAGCCGCACGAGGTCTTCGCGCACGCCGATGAGCTCCGCGCCATCGGCGTTGATTGCCCGCGTGTCACGCGCATTTTCAACAGCCTCGAGGCCGACGGCCTGGCCAGCGGCACTCCCTGTTTGGATGTTGATGAGGCCGAGCGCCTGATTATGGGCATCGTCGACCCCGCACACGCAAGCAGCGACATTCAGGCACCCGCGGGCTCACCACACGCACCGTCGTTGCGCCCGCGCGCCAAGGACGCCGAGCCCGTGCTCGCCTTCGATCACGTTGAGTTTGCCTATCCCAATGGCG